>DATMOG010000028.1:0-6360 GCA_035568375.1 Candidatus Sulfotelmatobacter sp. | reverse complement strand
CATCAAATTTCATTGATGGCATGGAATTCCATAACGTCTTGGGACAAGTCACACGATACCGAAAAAGAACTTAAGCGAAAGTTTAAAGTTAATTTTGACTATCAACTTGGCAGTCACCGACGCAAGAGATTACGCGAATCTGTACAAAAATTGTCCAAAATAGACGATATGGCTTAAAACGAACACAGATAGGTAAAATTTCAATTTTAAAAAATATTGAGACCAGTTTATGAAAAACTATTTAAAATTGAAATTTCGCCGGTTGAATTGTCTTTAAATGGCATTCGTGAGGTAAGTTTAAAGGTGTTTGTCAGAAAATACAAAATAAAGACGATTATTCGACGAAATGGATTTGATTATAAGTTAATCATTTCTGACAAGAAAGTTATGTGTAAAGAACATGGGTTTATGCAATTGTGCAATACAATTGGTTATCATGGGATTCAATATTGCCCGTTATGTCTGTCGAATAAATTTAGAATTAAGGAGAAATAGAATGTCAAAACCATTTCAAGAATTAAGATATAAGATGTCAGATTCGTCGCGTTTGGAGAGTGATAAGATGAAGAGCCTTCTAAAAAGCGTCTATTTTTGTGAAAAGCATGGAACTGTTTGGTATGGGCAATTCCCTAATTATATTTTGGCAGAATTTTGTCAAACATGCTTACATGATAAGTTAATAGAATTAGGTCTTAAGAAACTTTCACAAAAACTAATGCCGGTGAGTAAAATAACTGCCTAAAAAATTCGATGTTTTATTGGATAAAAGATTTTCTATCGAGCGCTTGACATCTGATATGCATTGTATATAATTATGGTATGAAAATATTACTTGAGCCTTACAGACAAAATATATTGAGTTCTTTTAATAAAATTGAAGATTCTATCGCTTTCATTAATAAACATGAAACTATAATAGAGGTGATTAATGTATTGCCGGAATTTAAACAGTTTTCAGAATTTAATGATATTGGATTAATGGGTGTATATTCTTCTAATATTGACGAAATCCTTAAAACTATTAAGGTTAGGAAGCAGACGGTCTTATTTCATAAAGAAAATATTTTTGATGAAATAAATAAAATGTTAGATGATATAGTTAATTCATTATCAGAAGAACACGCGGACTTTTTAGATAAATTTAAGCGTAGAGTTGTAAAACATCCGGATTTTAAATGAAGAAAATAACTGAATCATCCGAACAAATGGTACTTATTGAACGATGCTCTCATCATCCGATACTGAGTAAGTATCTGATAGCCATTCCTAATGGCGGTCAGCGTAATCCGATAACAGGCGCGAGATTGAAGAAGGAAGGCGTTAAGAAAGGAGTGAGTGATTTATTTTTGGCTTATCCAATGAGATTTCAAAGTTGTGATATTCTATCGGCTGGTTTATGGATTGAACTAAAAAAACCTCAAAATTGCAAACCTGCTCCTATAACAAAAGAACAATTAGACTGGATAAAGATGATGGGAGATGTTGGTTACGAAACTCATATTTGTTATGGACAAGATGAGGCGTGGGAATGTTTAGTAGATTATTTGGGGGAATGATGAATCATTTTATATACGGTTTTGTGTTGGGTCTGTCATTTTTGATGACAGTTTGGTTTTTTCATAATGTTCTTTAGCGGGGAAAGTAAATAATGTTGATTAGAGTATCGGTTTTAGATGAAGCAGGGAACAATACTGTCTGTGCCTTTAATCCAAAGGCGGTCGATAGGATAACTCCTATTGATCGGCTGAATGTCGAGAAAGGGTCAATCATATTTTTTGACCGCGATGATCTGATGAAGCAAAAGGATGGATCTGAAAAGATGACAAAACGTATTATATTTGTAAGAGATACGGTCGAACAAATACTTAAGCAACAAGCAAGCTATGTTTCGGTTTCTCCGGTTTCTTTAAAGTCAGCTGTTAAAAAAGATGTTTCGGCTAAAAAACGAGGAAGAAAGAAAAAATAATTGACTTCCATGATAAATTAATATATATGAGATACATTATATATCATTTGGAGTAAAAAGAAATGGCAAAACTTACCGCTGCTAAACGAAAAAAGATACCGAAATCTGAATTTGGCATGCCTGGATCTAAAAAGTATCCTATGCCCGATAAAGCACATGCGGTGAATGCAAAAGCACGCGCTACTCAAATGGTGAAGAAAGGAAAATTATCCGTTTCTGCTGCGTCTAAGATTAAAGCAAAGGCTAATAAGATTCTTGGGAAAAAGAAATGATATCAACTTTGTCTAACAAAGAAGTGCTAGGAAAAGTTCTTTTTTGTCTAATGGAAACTATTTTAAAAGATGCTGATGATAAAGTTAATTTATCAGATGGCCTGTATTACGATACAGGCATAACATTTTCGTATGACTCTGATAAGGAACAGTTTGTATTAGCCAATCACTTTTTAATGAGGTCTAAGGTATATCAAAATGAAACAAACAGCCAAGCAAAAGATGATGGCAAACAAAACAACATCCAAGATACCAAAAACTGAAAAAGAGAAGCAACAATGGATACGAGCGCGTCAGATAACGGCAAAGGAGACCGGAAGGTACGGAGAAAAAGATATACCGTGGGGACTTGTGCAAACAATATACAATAACGCTAAGAAAGCCGGTAAAGTTCCTAAGAAATCGGATGTTACGAAAGCTAAAGTCAGTAAAGCAGTTAAAGGATATAAAACAGGAAAATAATATGTGTGTTCTTTGTTGGGAAATGTCTGGTACTTGTCAGCCTCTTAATTGTTGTCCTCAACTTAGAATTTACTCGAGTTCTATTCAACAAAATGCACTGGCATACCTTCAAAGGCGCGTATTTGAGTTAGAAGAGGAACTTAAGTCTATAAAACAAAATGATAATGCTTAATTCCACTGCGAAAGGTATAATTACTAAAAGTATGTTTTCATGTCCCTATTGTGCTTCTTTATCAGTATTTTTTATTAAAAATGACGATATTTATGATTCTTTGTGTAAAGAATGTAACATAAAATTTTACAGTGGAATGGATGTTGCAAAGGATTATAAAAAATGCGATGCCAACAACAAGAACTCACAAACAAACAAAAAGTCTTTTGTAAAGCGTATATTCGCAATGGTTACAATGGTGCTCAAGCCGCTATTGTCGCTGGATATAGCAAAGAAACTGCAAAAGAAATGGCTTGTGAAAACCTAACGAAGCCTCACGTAAAAAAATACGTAGATGAACTTATGACAATCGAAGAAGAAAGACTTGGATTATCGAAAGAATGGGCAGCAGATATGCTTAAAAAGACTGCTGAAGGTTGTATAACTGGAAAAGCAAGTCAGCATGAAATACACCCAGCAGGTGTTATAGGCGCTGTGGAAGCCATTTCTAAGCTATTTGGATATAACGAGCCAGAGAAGAAAGAAATTAAGCATGATGTAACTGAAATGGTAAAGGAATATGAGCGAGAGTATTGAAAAATTGTTTTCATCAAACCCAATATCAAAAGACAGGCTTTTTGAGTTGGGTGAAAAGTTTATCAGGCAGAATATCAAGCTTACTGAAATGGTAACTAATAAGAATGTTAACAACGACGATGAAGGGATTGCTTATCAAGTTCAGGCGTTATTTGAGCGTTCTATGCGTGATAGGTATAATTTAGTTTATCACGAGGCATTTAAAAAATGGATAGAGCAAGAAAATGACGCAGTGTGAAAAATGTGGGCATTTTAATGGAATGTTTGATAATTTGTCGGCTGAACAAATAAGTGAATTTATATCCACAAGTGTTCGTCAAGAAGCTCGCAGAATGCTGGGGCGCCATATGTTCGTAGAGCGTTATTATGGGCCTATGGACGACCTGAATTCATTATCGTACGGGGGGCTCACGCCATGACAAAAGATGAATACGAAGATCGAGTAACTGAATTAGTAGCATTGTTACAATCTAACAATTGTAAAAATCCAATATCTTCTGCACCATTTGCAGATGATATGGCTAGAAACTACGTACGCCAATTTATATCTAACACTTACAAAGGATTTTTTGGATTTGGCGGATTCTGATAAATGACAAAAGACGAATTATTAGAAATAGCTAAAAAATTGTCTCGTCAAAAAATGGTTGTAGAGTCTATGGGTATGATTAATACATGGCAAATTACAATTGAAGATCGTATTGATTTAGATGCAAGATTTATAGTCGAGAATGACATTTTTTATAAATATAAAAAAGAGTATTATGTCGCACTAAAAGATTTTAATTTAACTGAGGAGAGGAAAGATGTACGGTAAGAAAATGAGCAGTAAAGTTGAAGCAAAGAAAGGTCGCGGTCGTCCTGCAAAGACTGATGGTGTGAAAGTTGGTGTTGCAGACGCAGTTAGTCCAAAAACTCATATGGACGCAATTATGCGCCATGCTAAGATGCTTCATAAGATGGCTAAGATGAAATAAGGCATTATGTGGACAGCAACGACGAAACCAGAGCAAAACTATTGGGTTCACTCCTGCTGTTTACGCGCACATTTTATAAAATAAGAACGGGCAGAGAGTTTACACTTTCTGTCCCTCTTAATAGAGAATGTCATTATATTACCGTTTGTCGTGAATTAACCAAGGTGTTGAGGCTTGAAGTGCAGTACTTGCTCATCAATATGCCGCCGGGTCATGGTAAATCAGAACTTCTAAAACATTTCATTGCATGGGCGTATGCTCACTATCCAGATTGTGCTTTTATATACATATCATATGGCGCTTCATTAGCTGCTGAACATACGTATGATATTCGTAATATAATGCAGCTTAATGAATATCAAGATTTGTTTAGTGTATCTATCAAAGCTGATTCTAAAGCAAAGGGTCTATTCAGAACCAATGCAGGCGGCATTTTAGCGGCTCGTGGAAGTGAGGGTGCTATTACCGGTTTAGATGCTGGTTTGCCTAATCTTGATAGGTTTTCCGGCGGCTTTATCATGGATGATATGCATAAGCCGGATGATGGCGATACCACACGTATTCGGATAAACAATAACTATCATACGACCATTAAAACAAGAAAGCGTGGAACGTCTACTTGTGGCATATTCATCGGTCAACGTGTGCATGAGGATGACTTACCGGCTAACTTAATCAATGGTTTTGATGGACACGAATGGAAAAAGATAATCATTCCGTCAGTAGATGATAATGGGCATGCGTTAGCTCCAAACATCATAACAAAAGAAGAGTTGGATATTTACAAAGAAACATCACCCTATATCTTCTATTCTCAATACCAGCAACAACCTCAGCCCGCTGGGGGCTCATTATTTAAGAAAGAATGGCTTCAATTATTGAACTTTGAGCCAAAATTTGATGCTACATTCATTGTATGCGATACGGCGGAAACCGAAAAAACATATAATGATGCCACTGTATTTAGTCATTTTGGATTGCATAAAATAATTCACAATGGAATTGATAGCGGTATTTACGGGCTTTATTGGATAGATTGCCTTGAAATACGCGTTGAACCAAAAGATTTGCAAGACCAATTCATTCAATTTTATTCGAAGGCAATGCGGCACGAAGTTAAGCCACGTTATGTTGCTATTGAAAAGAAGTCTACGGGTACCACGCTTGTGTCAACGGTTAGTACATTTCCAGGATTGATAACAATTGATGTTACGCCTCAGCCTGGAGCATTTTATACTAAGACGGGTCGCTTCATTAACATTCAGTCTTATATCGCGTCAAAATTGATATCTTTACCATTACATTCAAATCATACAGATATGATAATTGAGCATATGGCCAAGATAACGGCTAATCAAACGCACAAACATGACGATATTGCTGATACACTCGCATATGGTATAAAGTTAGCATTGGTAGATAAAATTATCATTAATTCATCGAAGTTGCAGAAAGATGCCGATATTGTCAGTGCGGCATTTCGTTCTAATAATTCTCAACAAGCACAATTAAGAGGCAGCTTATGGCAAATACCGAACCAACGAAGATAGCAGCGCAGAAATACCAGAAATTGTTGCCTAAGTTGATGCGTAAGATTGAAGATTCTCACGTATATTTTAGGGAAAATTGTGCGCGTTATCATTCTATACGAAACTTTGTATATCAAAGCAATTTGAGCGCATCTGAAAAAAGCACTCTTGACAACCTTAAACGGCCAGCGCTTGAATTTAATCTTTGTTCTGCGTATCTTTCTAGGTTATTGGGCGAATTCTCTAAGCAAGAACCATCATTTATGGTTCAAGGTACTCCTACTGAAAAACCGGCGCCTACTCAGCTACTTGAGTTTATAGAGGGAAAAATGGAAGAAATACGCGAGGAATCCAAGACTCGAAATGATGAATACGAAATTTACAAAGACCAGTTGAGCGGTGGTTT
>DATMOG010000027.1:0-15936 GCA_035568375.1 Candidatus Sulfotelmatobacter sp. | reverse complement strand
ACTCATGGAGCTTTTGGTGCGATCGCATTTGGTATCGGTACAAGTGAAGTTGAACAAGTTCTCGCCAGTCAGTCCGTTTTGCAATATAAACCCAAAACTATGAATATCAGAATTGATGGTACATTAGGCAAAGGTGTTACCTCAAAAGATATTATTCTATACATTATTGCTACCATTACAACATCCGGTGGCACTGGTCATTTTGTTGAATATTCCGGAACAGCAATTACTAACTTATCAATGGAAGCACGGATGACCATTTGTAATATGAGTATTGAAATGGGCGCACGCGGTGGAATGATTGCTCCCGATGAAACTACTTTTGCCTATATGAAAGGTCGTCCCTTTGCTCCAAAAGGCAAAGACTGGGACCAAGCTGTCACCTATTGGAAAACATTAAAAACTGATGAAGGAGCAATCTATGATAAAGAATTATTTATCGATGCAGCTGATATTGAACCAATGATAACTTATGGAACAAATCCCGGTATGGGAATAAAGATTACAGAGACAATTCCATCGGAAAAAAGTTTTGCTACTGCAAATCAAAGAAATAATTTTCGCTCTGCTATGGAATATATGGGCTTATCAGGAGGGAAACAGTTATTAGGGAAAAAAATTGATTATGTCTTTTTGGGAAGTTGTACAAATTCACGAATCGAAGATTATCGCAATGTTGCAAAAATCGTAAAAGGTAAAAAAAAACCAAGTTGGTTGACAGTATTTGTCGTTCCTGGCTCCGTACAGGTTGTCAAACAAATTGAAAAAGAAGGATTGGATAAAATTTTTACTGAGGCAGGATTTGAAATGCGCGGAGCTGGATGCTCTGCATGCTTAGGAATGAATGAAGATAAAATACCTGCTGGTAAATATTGTGTTTCAACATCAAATAGAAATTTTCAAGGAAGACAAGGACCTGGAGCTCGAACATTTTTGGCAAGCCCAATAACCGCAGCTGCTGCTGCAATTACAGGTGTTATCAGCGATGTACGCGAATTTATATAACTTATGAAGAAACAACGTGTCAAAAAAATTGTATCAACTGCCGTACCATTGCAAATCGAAAATGTAGATACTGATCAGATTATTCCGGCAAGATTTTTAAAAGCAACAACACGTGAGGGATTTGGACTTAATGTCTTCCGTGATTGGCGCTATGATTTTGAAGGAAATCCTAAACAACATTTTATTCTCAATCACCCGAATTATACCGGTGAAATTTTATTAGCCGGACACAATTTCGGTTGCGGATCAAGCAGGGAACATGCAGCTTGGGCATTATCAGATTATGGATTTAAAGCCGTAGTCTCAAGTTTTTTTGCAGATATTTTCAAAAATAATGCATTAAACAATACGCTTTTGCCAGTACAAGTAACACCTGATTTTCTCAAATTACTTTTCGACACAGTATTGGCAGAGCATAAAACAATTATTACGATCGATATCGAAAAGCAAACCATTGGTATTCCTGAAAAAAAAATCTATGAAACATTTGACATTAACCCATATAAAAAAATATGTATCATGAATGGCTATGATGATATTGATTATATGATCAATATGCACAAAGAAATCGAAGAATTTGAAAAAAAGAGAAAGGATGATTTTTCTCTAAAATGTTAACATTATGAAAAAAACAATTGCAGTATTGCCAGGAGATGGCATCGGTCCTGAAGTTACCGAACAAGCAGTGCAAGTTCTTAAGAAAATTGCAGAAACATTTGATCACTCGTTCACCTTTAAAGAAGGCTTAATTGGTGCAGCTGCGATTGAGAAAACGGGTGACCCTTATCCTACCCAAACACATGAATTATGCGTAAAAACAGATGCCATTTTATTTGGTGCTATCGGTGATCCAAAATATGACAATAACCCTCATGCAAAGATAAGGCCGGAACAAGGATTGTTAAAAATGAGAAAAGCATTAGGATTGTATGCGAATGTCCGTCCTATTTTTACCTTTAATAAACTTCTCTCCTCTTCTCCACTCAAGGCTGATATCATTCAAGGCACAGATTTTATTGTTATCAGAGAATTAATTGGCGGCATCTATTTTGGAAACCGCGGAAGAAGTAAAGATAAAACATATTCCTTTGATACGAATGAATATTCGAAACATGAAATTACCCGTGTCGCTCACTATGCTTTTTCCCTTGCTCAACAAAGAGATGGAAAAGTAACAGTGGTAGACAAAGCAAATGTATTGGAGACTTCACGCCTTTGGAGAGAAACAATTCAGAATATGGAAAAAGAATATCCGGATATCACCGTTGAATATATGTTTGTAGATAATGCGGCAATGCAGATTATTAAAAAACCAAGCCAGTTTGACGTTATTGTCACAGAGAATATGTTTGGTGATATTTTGACTGATGAAGCATCGGTGATTACCGGCTCACTCGGTATGCTTCCCTCAGCATCTATTGGAGAAAAAACAGCAATTTATGAACCAATTCACGGCTCATTTCCAAAAGCTGCTGGTAAAAATATTGCAAACCCAATCGGCTCAATTCTGTCAGCCGCAATGATGCTGGACTATAGTTTTGGATTAAAAAAAGAAAGTGATGCAATATTCCATGCTGTAGAAAAAGTATTAAATCAGGGTTACGGAACGAAAGATATTTCATCAGATGGAATTCTCGGAACAACAGAATTAGGAGAAAAATTCAGCGAGGCAATATAACATTCATCTACTCTTTTTGTATTGATAAATAATCTGTTTAAGTGCCAAGACACATTTATAAGGATCTGAAGAACGTATTACTTCCCCCGCAACGGCAAAACCTCTTGAGCCATGATTCATAACACGAGCTGCATTGCTTAACGTAATACCACCAATAGCAATTACAGGTATGTCGATAACCTGTGATATATCTTGTAATACTTTGGGTCCTACTACTTTTACATCAGGTTTTGTGAATTTACTATTTTCATAGGCAACGCCTACATAGCTAGCACCATTTTTTTGAGCCTCAAAAGCTTGATCAATAGTATCTACAGATACTCCAAAAATCATATCAGGCGTTACTCGTTTAGCTACTTTATTCCCTGACATATCACTTTGTCCTACATGTACGATATCAGCACGACTAGCTACAGCAAGCTGTACATGATCATTAACGGCAAAAAGGATACCGCTTCCAGCTAATCTTTGTTGCATTTTACTCGCTTGTTCAGCAATTTCCTCTAACGATAAACCATTTTGTACTTTTTCTCGAAATTGAATAACTGCAGGCTTTCCTAAAATAATTTGATCTAAAATATATGGTGGAACTTGTGAATTAACAATAACATGAAGTCCTTCAACTGATCTTTGCATAAGCTTTCCCTTCGCCGGCATTATCCGAACAGGTTCAATGGGTCGTTTGGTCAATTCCAAACCTCTCAGCCCGCTTACGAGCTCCCCTGAAACAATAGTATTATACTAAAAATATTTTTTTTGTATAGCAGGAATTTCTCTATACGCTCTTATCAATGCAACAAGAGGTGGACGAAATGAAGCAATATCAGCCATATGAGAAAGAGTGACATCTCCAATCGCAACATAAGGAATAGCAATCTCTTTCTGTGCTTTTCTTAAATAATCAAGCCCTATTGGTGCACGTTCAGGCTTAGAAATAGTCGACCATATAGGCCCAATACCAATATAATCAGCTCCCTGCTTTTGCGCCTCAATACCTTGTTCTAGTGTATTTGTACTGCGACCAATAATTTTTTGTGGACCAAGCATTTTACGAATTAAAGGAAGATCTAAATCATCTTGTCCAGTATGCAGTCCGTCAGCATCACTTACCATTGCAATATCAATATAATCATTAATGATAAACGGAATATTAGCTTTTTTTGCTTTTTCTTTTATTGCTAGCGCCTTTCTCAACACTTCCTGTTTGGGACTTTGCTTATCACGTAGCTGGATTACAGAGACTCCCCATTTGAGGCCTTGTTCCAGAATTGTTATATCATCTGAAATAAGATAAATACCCGGCATAATATTTTTTTTCATCGTATGTAAAACAACTGCTTTTTCCAATTCATAAGCAGCATAGCGGATTTCATTATATAAAGCATTTCCCGTATATTCTTCCAACACTCTGAGTCCCTCTTCAATTCTTTTAAAATTAGCTTTTAAGAGATCAACAATATCCTCACGCTTTTGTGGAATCTCTTTTGCACGCATGTCTTCATCAGTATTACGAATTAGTAAATTATTGACTAGATCGGACTCTGACCGATTAATCTGCTTACGCAATTTTGCAAGTTGATCAGTGAAAGATTTTTGTTTAGCAATAAAACGCGTATAGTCTTCAATAACCCGAAATCCCTCAGAAACTCGATTAAGATTTGCATCAATAATTTGATGATATGTATGCTTCATAAAATTTTCTTATATGTATAATAAACGAGTAGAGCACATTTTGTACGAGCAGGCGTTAATGCTACACCTAATAAGGCTAAAACATCTTGTTCCTTCATTTTTATAATTTCTTCCAATCTTTTATGTTTCACTTCCTCAGTAAATAAAGATGCTGATGCCTGTGATATGGCACACCCTTCTCCGGAAAATAAAATTTCTGTAACTCTCCCCTTTTCTACCTTGATTGTCAATCGTATCAAATCGCCACAAAGAGGATTCATTTCAGTTACATCAATATCCGCTTCCTTAAGTACACCAAAATTCTGCGGATGTTGCCAATGTTCTAAAATAATTTCTCTATACAAAGGGTCCATATTTACCTATTAAATACCTTTTTTACCTCTTCAATTCCATTAAATAAACGATCAATATCTTCTTTTGTGTTATATAAATAAATCGAAGCACGCGCTGTTCCAGGAATCCCCAAAACATCCATAAGCGGTTGCGCACAATGATGACCGGTTCTTACTGCGATATGAAATCTGTTCAGAATTTCTGCCGTATCATGCGGATGAACTTTATCAATAGCAAAAGAGAAAATACCAAGTCTCTCTTCATTATTTTTCGGGCCAAATAATGTGACCTTTTGTTGTTGTGCAAACTTTTTAAGGGTATATGTTATTAATTCCTTCTCATGCTTTTGCACTTTTCCGAAACCAACTTCTTGTAGATACTCAATGGCAACTCCCAACCCGATCACTCCTTCAATAGCAGGTGTTCCCCCTTCAAATTTATCAGGAACTGGTGCCCATAATGCATCTTCTTTTGTAACTTTTCGGACCATCCCTCCTCCAAAAATAAATGGCTCCATTTCTTGCAGTACTTCTTTTTTTGTATATAAGACGCCAACCCCAGAGGGTCCAAGCATTTTATGTGAAGAAAAAGTAAAAAAATCACATTGTAGACTTACCACATCTATAGGCATATGCGGAATAGATTGCGCAGCATCAATACAAATTTTAATTTCAGCATTTATTTTTTTGAAAAAAGGAATAATCTCTTCAAGAGGATTAATTGTTCCCAAAACATTTGATGCATGAGAAAGAGAAAGCAATTTTATTCTATCAGATTTCAAATCTACACTCTTTTTAAAATCAAGTCGGAAATCTTTAGTAATGGGAAGATAAGCCAATTCAATACCCATTTCTTTTCTCAGTTGCTGCCATGGAAGAATATTTGCATGATGTTCCATTTCTGAAATGACAATTATATCTCCTTTTTGTAAATGCTTTTTCGCCCATCCAAAAGCAACAAGATTAAGTGCTTCTGTTGCACCACTGGTAAAAATAACTTCTGAAGCATCTTTAGCGCCGATAAAATCAGCAACTTTTTTTCTGGTATTTTCATACATATCAGTTGCCGCTTGGCTTAAATCATACATGCCACGATGGATATTGGCATTATTTTTTGCATAAAACGTAGAAACCGCATCAATTACCACTTGAGGTTTTTGACTCGTTGCAGAAGAATCAAGATACACAAGATCCGAATAATTTTTAAATATAGGGAAATCGCTTTTGTAATTCATAAGAAAAATTATATATTTGCTCTCGCTTTTTCTTGGAACTCCTGCGGAAACTGCGTAATAATACTCTCAAAAAAACCATCCACAATGAGATTTTTTGCTTTTTCTTCAGAGATACCCCGAGACATAAGATAAAACAATTCCAATTCGTTAATTCTGCCAACAGTTGCTGCATGTCCAGCTTTAATATCATTTTCCAATATTTCTAAATTTGGAATAGCAATCCCCTTTGCTTTATCGGAAAGAAGTAAAAGATGCGCAGCAAGCCAGGCGTTAGTTCCTTTAGCCCCCGATTCTATTTTAATCAATCCATCAATAAATACATGTGCTGTCTCGTACAAGGCACTTTTGATGATAACTTCACTCTTGGTATTTTCCGCTTGATGAACAACAGTAATCTTTAATTTCAATCCTTGATTATTGTTGCCAATCAATAAACCAAGAAATTTTACCGATGCACCCTTTCCAGCAAGCGTTATATTATAAATAAGTTCTGTTTCATCACCAATCCATAGTACCGGCAAAACTAACTCCTCATTCTCTTTCACTACAATTGCTTCCATACTTTCTCTTTCCTTTTATCCCACCGATCCTTCCATTGAGAGATTAATTAATCGGTTTAATTCAACAGCATATTCCAAAGGCAATTCTTTTACAATTGGTTCAATAAAACCGTTCACAATCAGTGATGTTGCCTGCGTTTCGGAAAGCCCACGAGACCGCAGATAAAACAATTGTTGCTCACCGACTTTACTCACTGCAGCTTCATGACCAAGTGTCACATCTTCTTCATTAATAATATTCACCGGATATGTATCTGAACGAGATAATTCGTCAAGCAATAACGCATCACATCGGACAAATGATTTACTACCTTTTGCACCATTAACAATTTTTACCATTCCCCGATAACTACAGCGACCACCGTCAAGACTCACAGATTTTGAAGTAATGGTACTTGTAGTATATGGTGCAAAATGAAAAGCTTTTCCTCCAGCATCCTGATGTTGCCCTTTTCCCGCAAAAGCAAGTGATAACACCTCTCCTTTGGCACCTTTACCATTAAGATATACTGATGGATACTTCATAGTAGCTCGAGAACCCAAATTTCCATCAATCCATTCCCCAATACCTTCTTCCTCAACAAACATTCTTTTAGTAACTAGATTATATACATTATTTGACCAATTCTGAATCGTTGTATAACGTACCCGAGCACCTTTCTTAACAAGAATTTCTACAACGGCCGCATGCAATGAATCAGTCGTATAAATCGGTGCTGAACACCCCTCAATATAATGCACATAGCTACCTTCATCGGCAATTATGAGTGTCCGCTCAAATTGCCCCATGTTTGCCGCATTAATTCTGAAATATGCTTGAAGAGGAATTGTAATATGAACTCCCTTTGGGACATAAATAAACGAACCACCGGACCAAACTGCAGAATTTAAAGCTGCAAACTTATTATCTGCAGCAGGAATAATGGTGCCGAAGTAGTCACGAAAGAGATCAGGATATTTTTTAAGCGCTGTATCAGTGTCAACAAAAATTACACCTTTTTCTTCCCACTGTTTTTTTAGATTATGGTAAACCACTTCTGAATCATATTGTGCACCAACGCCTGCTAAAAATTTTTTCTCAGATTCAGGAATACCAATTTTGTCATAAGTATCTTTAATATCAAGAGGTACATCTTTCCACTTTCGAAATTTCTTCTCTGATGGACTGATATAATAGTACATCTCATTGAAATCAATTCCTGAAAGATCAGCTCCCCAATTAGGCATCATCTTCTGTTCAAAAATCATAAGAGCTTGCAAACGAAAATTTAGCATCCAATCGGGTTCGCCTTTGAAATGCGAAATTGCTTCAACAACCTGACGATTAAGTCCTTTCGGTGTTTTGAACACTGAAAACTCTGGTTTATGAAAACCAAATTGATAAGAATCTTTGCTAATTGGTTGTGGTTTATTCATAATACACTCTGACGAGTCTATCGCAGATATTGTTCGTACCCCTTCTCTTCAGTCTCTTTAGCAAGGAGTGAATTGCCTGATTTGACGATTTTACCATTCACTACGATGTGGACAAAATGCGGCTTAATATAATGTAAAATCCGTTGATAATGTGTAATCAATAAAAGTCCTAATGGATAATCTAAACTATTGATTGCTTTACCTATATATCGCAAGGCATCAACATCAAGCCCTGAGTCCGGTTCATCAAGAATCGCAAAATCTGGCTTTAACGTTGCTAATTGTAAAATTTCTGCTTTCTTTTTTTCTCCTCCAGAAAAGCCTTGATTGAGAAATCGCTTCACAATGTCTTCAGAAAAGCCTAATTTTTTAGCAATCGGTTCAACTTGATTACGAAACGCAATTGGTGAAATTTTTTTTGTTCCAGTTTCCAAATTTTCATTAACTGCCATTCTCAAAAAATTACCAAAATTTACTCCTGCAATCTCAACTGGATATTGAAAACCAAGAAATAAGCCTTGTTTTGCTCGTTGATCAGGAGTCATATTAACTATATCAATGCTGTTTAAAATAATTTTTCCATTTGTTACAACATACTCTGGATGCCCCATCAACACTTGCGCGAGTGTTGATTTCCCTCCGCCGTTAGGTCCCATAATCGCATGAATTTCTCCTTTTTTAATCGTCAATGACACACCACGAAGAATTTCTTTTCCTTCTTTTGTCCCTGCGTATAAATTAGTAATTACTAAGGAATCTTTCATAAATAATAGTCAACGTTAGACGCTACCCTCAGACCTCCATTCTTTATCCAATTGTTCATTAATTTCATCAATCATATCGTTCACTTCTTCTTCAGTCATGTTATGCATTTGAGCACCAGTTTCGATCGTGTCGTATTCATTTGCAAAACAATTCACACAGTGTAGACCATAATCAGCAAGTAACTCACCTGCTCGAGGACACTCATCAACAACAGTCTTTAACGGATCAAATTTTGTAATAACATATGCACCTGCCATCTTACTTTACTCCTGTTAGAATATTTTTCTTTTGTAAAAAAATAACAAATACTACCCCAATATACAATAGCATAATCAAAAGACGGGCCACACTAAATCCCGTATCAACACCAAAAAAACTTTGCAATAATGTCCCACCAAAGCTATCCTCACCAGGAAGAAATTGCAAATGAAAAGATCCCACATTAGATAATGAAAAGGTAAAATAGGTATTTATAAATTTTGTTATACCAGTTTGAAATAGCGAAGCACCTAATAAAATAACTATATATTCAGTTACTTTATAAATCTTTTCAATAGAAAATTTCGTATAAGCAAAATAGGTTAAATAGCCAATTACTGCGGCTCCTGCGAATCCTAATAATAGACCAATGACATTTTGGATAAAAATAGAAAATAATGTTATGCTTGCACTAAATAAGGCTATTTCAAATCCCTCTCTAAAAATAAGAAAAATAATAGTAAAAAATAAGCTTGCATCAAACATATCTTTTTTGATATTCTGCTGCACTTTCGCGAGTGCTTCCTTTTTGTTTTGACTGATTCGCTTATGCAAAGAAAAAATAACATAAACCAAAAAGAGTCCAGAAAAAATCTGCAGATAACTTTCAATTGCATCAATATTCTGTTGGGTCACCAAACTACGAGTATGCGCACCCAGAAAAAAAACACCAATATTGAAACAGAGCGCAAAAACCAATCCAACCACAGCAGCAAGACCGATTTCCATTTCCTTTTTGAGAACAAGCTTTTGTGAAACACCTAAAAAAATACCTACAATAAGGAAGGCTTCTAAAAATTCTCTAAAGCCGATGATCGCTGTAGTAAACATAAATTATCTTCACGTGCTTATTTTAGTACACCAGTGACTGTATTGTTCGTCCTCACCTGTGACGACTTTGAAAAACTTTTCTTTTAATATCGAGGTCATCGGTCCTATTTTTCCATTAGCGACCCTACGCTTATCGATTTGCTCAACCCATGCTACCTGGCAGCCAGTTCCGGTCATGAAGACTTCATCTGCAATATAAAGCTCGCTTCTTTCAATTGGTCGCTCAACGATCTTAATACCCATATCTTGTGCTATTTGCAAAATAGATCTTCTGGTAATTCCCTCAAGAATTCCTTCGGATATATCAGGAGTAATCAGTGTATCATTGCGAAGAATAAAAAGATTTTCAGCTGACCCTTCTGCAACACGACCAAATTTATTAAGCATGATTGCTTCATCAAATCCCCCGTCTGTCGCTTCTTTACGAGCTAGTGCGGAGTTAACATAACCACCTGAAATTTTTCCACGAGATGGAATTGCGTTATCACTGATTCGCTGCCAACTTGAAACAACTAGCGATAATCCTTTACCAAGAGGCATATATTCTTCAAGTGGGATCATATATAAAGCAAAATCCAAGGTAATATTAGCAAAATTTGGACCAAGTTCAGTATTGCCAATATATGCAAATGGACGGAAATAGATATTAGATTTTGGTTTATTTTTCATAAGAAGATCAAGTGTTACCTTTTTTAATTCTTCAACTGTATACGGTAGTTTGCATCCCAAAATATTCGATGATGAAACAAATCGCTTATAATGATCTTCCAAACGAAAAACAGAATGGTAGTCTGCATCTTTGTGGTAATAACCCCGAATGCCGCCAAAAAATCCCGTGCCATACTGTAATGCATTTGTCATTATGGAAACTTTTGCATCTTCCGTTAGGACTATTTTATTTTGAAAAAATGCATATGGGTAAGATCCTGTTTTCATTTTATTTTTTAACTTCCGCTACTACTTCTATTTCAATCAATGCGTTTTTTGGCAGATGAGCAACTGCAAATGCTGCACGCGCAGGTTTATGTTCTGAAAAATATTGTCCATAAATTTCATTCATTTTTACATAATCATTAATATCAACTAAATAAACCGTTGTCTTAACAATAGATTCTAAACTGGAATTCCCTGCTTTCAAAACTTCAGTCAAATTTCTCAGCACCTGATGTACCTGTGCTTCCAAACCGTCAACTAATTCATTTGTTTTTGGATCAAGACCGATTTGTCCGGAACAAAAAATAAAACCATTACTTATGATCGCTTGTGTATATGGCCCGACTGCTTTTGGTGCTGTTTCTATTGCTATATATTTCATACTTATTTAGTAAATGAGGATCCCAGTTACAAGGACTCACCTCAATTTTCTCCCCACATGTTTTTCTCGCATACCCAAACCTCCCTTATCATCTATGCAATGACAATAAATTGCATCTTAGTTCATTCCTCCACCTTGCAAAGCTGGTTTGGCTGTTGCACGCATTCTCTTAAGTAAACGATTCTCAACTGGTTGTACAAGTGGATGGATATCATCATGAGTTTTGGCAGCTTTCTGCCATGCTTTCAATCGATTTAATAAAACAGCTTTGTCTTCCATTTCTTTGCAATCTATTCTGTCCTTATTCAAATCAATGACTATTGTATCACCATCTTCAACTAAAGCAATCGGTCCGCCAAGATATGCTTCTGGTCCAACATGTCCAATAACCAATCCCACAGATCCGCCGGAAAACCGTGCATCAGTCATTAACGCAATTGTAATATTTTTCTCTCGACAAAGTGTTGTGATACGTGAAGTCGGATCAAGCATTTCAGGCATACCTGGTGCTCCTCGTGGTCCTTCATATCGGATGACAACAATATCCTTATCCTGAAAAACATCTGGCGTATGTGTCAGTGCATGCAATAATTCCCTCTCGCTATTAAAAACACGTGTCTTGCCGATAAACATTCCGTTTTTAATTCCACCTTCAACACCTGCAACTTTGATAACAGCTCCACCGTTTGGCGCTAGGTTACCATGCAATATTCGTAAACCGCCTGTTGGTTTAAACGGTTTTTTGACTTGATGAATGACATCACCATCAGGAGCAGGTGGCTGTAAACGTTTTACCTGCTCTCGTAGTGTTTCTCCTGTACACGTAATACAATCACCGTCAAGATACCCTGCATCAAGTAGTTCCTTCACAATAACCGGGATACCGCCTTTGTCTTCAACATCTACCATCGAGTAGGTACCAAATGGTCGCAAATTCACCAGTACAGGCACATTTCGCGACAATTCGTTAAATTCTTTTTGAGTAATAACTTCCCGCCAGAAATCAAATCCTGCAGCACGCGCAATTTCAGGTGCATGCAAAGTCACATTGGTTGAGCCACCCATTGCTACTGCAACAGTTATCGCATTTCGCAATGCTGCTTTTGTCACAATATCTTTTGGACGAATCCCCTTTTTAATCATGGTTAATAAACAGGAAATGAGCTCATTAGGAAATTCTTTGATACGCCTATCATCTTGTGAGGCAGGTGAAACCATATGGAGAGGCTCCAAGCCAACAACGGCAAAAAATGTCTGCATCGTGTTATAGGTGAACATCCCTCCACAACTGCCACAACCCGGACAGGCATACATAGCAATACGATTTTTCTTCTGTTGATCGGACTCTCCAGCAATCTGGAATCCAGTCACAATGTCTATCCGATCTTCAGTCTCAGGATCAACACCAGGACGAATCGATCCATCAGACATTATAATTGCCGGCTCGTTATGTTCTAAAAAAGCAGCAACAGTTCCAACTGGTGGTTTATCACACGCGACAACGGCAATCGCACCTTTAACTTTGCTGCCACTCAAATGCAAACAAATCGTGTCATGAGCAACTTCCCGTCCAATAAGAGAAAAACGCATTTCATCTGTTCCATTCAATTGCCCATCTGAAATGCCACCAGCAAAATAAGGAGGAATTAATCGAATATCTAACTTATCCTGAATAATCCTTTTTCCGGCGGCTTCCTGAATCGCATTTACTTTTTCTTTCACACCCAGATAGCACTGACTGTCTCCCTGGTTGCCGATAACTGCCCAGACATCTCCATGAATGGTAAGAGGATCCTGTCCGATAAATTTGGCCGTGCCAATTTTTTGCGCATCACGGCCTGGATTTTCGGAAACGAAATTTCTTTCTTCGCATCCGCAATTATCACAATTACATTGTATGTTTTTCATGTTATTTTTTTGCATATTCAGCTAATTCTAGCACAATTCCTTCCGGTCCAAGGAAATAGCAAAGTTGCTTTTTTGTTGCTTTATATTCTTGTATCTCACTAAAAAAGTGTCTACCCTTTGCTTTTAAAGTAGAAACAATTTCTTTAATATCTTCTACTTCGAAAGCGATATGTCGAATTCCTACATGATTCGGCTTACTGATTAACGGATCATCTTGATCTTTGGGATTATCATAGTGTATCAATTCAATCGTTGTTTGTGCATTCGGCAATGAAAGCGTGCAATAATAACCCTTTGCATTTTTTAGTTTTGTTACCTGCTCTATCCATGATCCTTCCAGTTCCCCTTCTTTACTAACATTAACAATAAACCCCATGTCAAGAAAAAACTGTTTAGCGTTTTCCAAATCTCGTACAACAATATTAATATGGTCAATTTTTTTCAACATTAACTATATTATGTAACTATATAATAATTCTTTATTCGTTAATACGCGAAAATTGATTTCTGCTGCTTCCATACGCTTCTTTAATGGTTCAAAATCTTTTTTGTCTTTTAATTCAATCCCAACAAGTGCAGCACCTCGTTCCTTGTTAGTCTTCTTCATATACTCAAAACGGACGATATCATCTGTTGGCCCCAATGCTTTAGTTAAAAAATTTCGCAATTGGCCTGGTTTTTGTGCAAACTCTATGATTAAATAATGTTTACGTCCTTGGTATACCAAACTTCTTTCAACGATTTCAGGATATCGTAGTAAATCATTATTGCCACCACTTAAAATACAAACAACCGTCTTTCCTTTAATTTCTTTTGCAAGATGATCAAAGGCAGAAAGAGAAAGTGCACCTGCTGGCTCAGTGACAATTCCTTCGTTTTGGTACAAATTAATCATTGTATTGCATATCTTCCCCTCAGGAATGACAACAATTTTTTCAAGATTTTTTTGGCAAATTTCAAACGTTAAATCACCCACTCTGCTTACCGCTGCCCCATCAACAAAGGTATCAATTTTATCAAGCGTTACCACCTTTCCGGCTTTCAACGACTCATACATTGAAGGAGATCCTGTAGGTTCGATACCAAAAATTTGTATATCTGCATTTCTTGCTTTGAGATAAGAGGAAACTCCTGATGCAACACCACCACCACCGATTGGTACAATTACTATATCAAGATTACCCTCCAGTCTGTCGTAGATTTCTTTACCAATGGTCCCTTGTCCTGCTATTGTTGCAGGATCGTCAAAAGGATGGATATAGACTGCACTGTGTTCTTCACAATATACATGCGCAGCTTTGCTAGAATCATCATAGGTATCACCAACTAATTTAATTTCAACAAACCCATCTCCAAAATGCTTAACCCTCTCGATTTTTTGATTTGGAGTAACAGTGGGCATAAAAATAACACCTTTTATTTTAAGAAGTGCACAACTGAAAGCAACTCCTTGCGCATGATTACCGGCACTTGCTGCGACGATACCGCGTTTTTTTTCTTGATCTGTCAATGAACTGATCTTATTATATGCACCACGAATTTTATAAGAACGTACTTCCTGAAAATCCTCACGCTTAATATAAATATTTGCATTAAATAGTTCAGATAAGCGTTTTGATTTTTGAAGTGGTGTTTTGACAATGACTCCTTCGAGTCTTTCTGCCGCTTGATCAATTTGTTGTACTGTTATTTTCATAATTCTTATAAAGAATAGCTAGGGCGGCCCGTAAGCCGCCCTAAGGATTCTATTTCTGATTCTCGGGACGCAATTCCCGTACTTTTTTACCAGCCTGCCACATTTCACTATTGTGAATTTCGTCAAGCTCTTTTTGCAATTTTTTCCGATAATCGGATTCACTATTTTTCTTAATAGTCTGTTCTGCTTCATTACCTGATTCGACATTTTCATAGAGATCGTCAAAAACAGGTGCAACTGCATCACGGAATTTTTTCTTCCAATCTAAAGCCCCACGTTGTGCTGTTGTTGAACAGTTTGCAAACATCCAGTCCATTCCCTTCTCGCCAATGAGAGGAATCAAACTTTGTGTTGCTTCTTCAACAGTTTCGTTAAAAGCTTCTGATGGTGAATGACCATGCTTACGGAGTAATGCATATTGGGCTTCCATAAGCCCTGCGATTGCACCCATAAGAACACCTCTTTCTCCGGTCAGATCGCTATAGACTTCCTTTTCAAAAGTTGTCTTAAAAAGAAATCCTGATCCAACACCAACTCCCAGTGCTTTTACCGTATCTTCAGCATGACCGCTTGCATCCTGATAGACAGCATAACTGGAGTTAATACCGCGTCCTTCCAAAAAAATCTTACGGACAGTTCGTCCCGATCCTTTTGGCGCAACAAGAATGACATCAACATCTTTCGGTGGAACAATACCAGTTTGTTTTGTAAATGTCACTGCAAATCCATGAGAAAAATACAATGTTTTTCCTTTCTTAAGATGCTTTTTGATCACTGGCCATAGCTGGATCTGTGCAGCATCAGACAAAAGATAACAAATAACTGTTCCTCGCTTTGCGGCTTCTTCAATCGCAAACAACGTTTCATTTTCTACCCATCCATCAGCAACAGCTTTTTCCCAAGAAAGAGAATCTTTCCGCTGTCCGACAATGACATTAAATCCATTATCACGCATATTTAATGCCTGAGCTGGACCTTGAACACCATAGCCAATAACGGCAATTGTCTCATTTCTTAACACTTCTTTAGCTTTTTTTATAGGAAATTCTTCCCGCGTTACGACGTTTTCTTCAACGCCGCCAAAATTAATTTTTGCCATATCATTCACCTCCTCTCATAATAAAGATCACTAAACGATTTGATAAAATCGAATAGCGTTTGTGTTCTGGGGATACCGTTCACCTCCATGAAGCGGTTTTCCGACTTCTCACGAAAGACTGGTATCCCAGACACCATCCATACTGA
>DATMOG010000026.1:0-6127 GCA_035568375.1 Candidatus Sulfotelmatobacter sp. | reverse complement strand
GCTTTAAATTCGCATTGATAACGCTTAATTTACGTTTCTCCTCATCTAATCCTTTATACAAAAGATAATTTGCCATTGGATATTTATCCTACTCATATCTGTTGACAAATTGCAAATTCTCGATTTCTACTGAATAAGTTCCAATAAAGTTTTATCAGCAACAAATGTATTATTTAGTCAGGAACAAGTCATCCTCATATCAAGCATACAAACAAAACATGCTCTATAATAAGATAAATTTCTATGCAAAACGAACAACAAAATCAAGAGAAAATAGGGGAAATTGAAAAAAATCGACAGACATCAGATACTGAAGCACATGAAGCTTTCAAAGAATTTATGAACGCTCATTTTGGAAATCCTGTCTGCCAAAAATGCATCAGCCACTATTTTAGATAAAAAAGCTTTCTTTTTATTATAAGCTTAAACAATACCTATCCCATTAAGCTATTACCCTACGATTCATCTTTCTCATGAGATAAGAGCTTTTGAAACAGAATTATAGCAACTGTTGTAATGCTGTCTGCCTAATAACTGTCTTGTTGTTCTTTGCTGCCATAGCTAAGGCTTTCCTGCTTCCAACAAATACAACAAGTTTTTTCCCTCTAGTTAACCCGGTATAAATAAGATTACGAAAGAGCATATTAAAATGTTGTGTTGTTATTGGAATAATAATTGCTTCAAATTCACTACCCTGACTTTTGTGTATAGTAATTGCATAAGCCAAGTCTATTTCTGACAATGCTTCTTTTTCAAAGGTTACTGATTTTGTTTCTAAACCCATTGGAAATTGTACAGTAATTTTCATTTCTTCATTATCAATATCTATAATTTTTCCAATATCTCCATTAAAAACCGCAAGGTCATAATTATTCCTTCTTTGGATAATTCTATCTCCAACCCGAAACATCCGTTCGCCTAATTGTATTTGAGAAACGCCGTGTTTTGCAGAATTAATAGTCTCTTGAATGAGCTTATTCAATGCGACTGTTCCAAGACTTCCTTTTGTCATTGGTGATAAAATTTGTATTTCTACTTCTTTGCCAAAAAATTTTGGAATTGTCTGACTATACAATCGCTGTATCGTCTCCGATGCGTTCATGCCATAACGAAGCGTTGACCACGGATGTAATTTTTCCAGGACTTCTTTTAATTCTTCAATGTGTGTTTTTGTTTTTGCCAATTTTTCAATATCAACATGCCGAAACTTATCAGGAATGGTAAACTCATATTCTTCACCATTCATTTGTTGCTTCTGTTCTTCCTCATTTTTATTTATTGCTACTTTTGGTATATCTGCCATCTTTTTTACACGCTTGATAAAATGTAATTGTTCTTGGGTTGCTTCTTCTGAATCCAGAAACAAACAATCAATCTTTTGCTCCCATGCTTTTTGATTTGCCATTGGAGACAGGATTTGCGGCACAGTTCCTTTGTTTATTTCATGTGCATAACGAATAATAAAGGACGCTTCTGCTTGTCTGAAAATTTTTGTCAGATGGAAAACAGAAACAGCCTTTGAATCAATTAAATCACCAAACACATTTCCTGCTCCAACGGCTGGGAGCTGATCTTTGTCTCCAATGAATAATACTTGTGTTGCTGATGAAACTGCACGAAGTAATGCTGCAGCTAAATGAACATCTAACATAGAGCTTTCATCAATAATAAGAAAATCTGTTTTTAGTGGATTTTCATCATTCTTCTTAAAACCCCCTTGCGAAGCTTGCCATTCTAAGAGCCGATGAATAGTTTTTGCTTGTATGCCAATAACTTCTGTCATCCGCTGAGAGGCTCTTCCTGTAGGTGAGGCAAGAAGAACTTGTTTTTTCATGGCAAGAAGAAGCTGAACCAGTACTTTTGTTGTCGTGGTTTTACCTACGCCTGGACCACCAGTCAAAATTGAAAAACTATTTTGGATAACTCCAATTATCGCCTCTTGTTGTTCAATACTTACTGCAATTTTCTTTTTCTCACAGAATAACGAAATCCATTTATTTGCTCTTTCAGTATCAACTAGTATTTTCTTTCTAACTAATGCTTTTACCTTTTTTGCTAGGTACTCTTCATCAAAATAGATAGAATGGGAGTAATAACATTTTGTTTGTACCGCTCCCTCCTTTACTAATAAAAGACGGATTTTCACTTTGTCCTCTACCTCCATTTTATCAAGCATTACTTCTATCAAATTAGCTATCTGCAAAGTTAATAATTCATTCACCTGCTTAATAACTTGTTCTTTGGTAAGATAACAATGCCCCTCTTCTCGACCACTAGCAAGCACATGGTCTATTGCTGCTTGTATCCTTTGTTCCGACTGTTCTCCTAAACCCATGTTGATTGCTACTTGGTCAGCAGAAAAAAAGCCAATACCATAAATATCTTCGGCGAGCTTGTAAGGATTTTCTGAAACAATACTAATTGCTTCTTTTCCATAAGTTTTATATATCTTGGTCGAAAAAAGTGTACTAATGTCATACTCTTGAAGAAACATCATTACGTCTTTAATGTCTTTATGTTCTTCCCACGCATTAGATATCATTTCCAGTTTTTTTTCTGCAATATTGGGAACTTCCATCAGCCTGCTTATCTTTTTATCAAACACCTCAAGCGTATCTTTTCCAAAATGTTGTACAATCGCTTTTGCTGTTATGGGGCCAACTCCTTTAATCAGTCCTGAACCAAGATATTTTTCAAGTGCATTCGCTGTCGCTGGTTTGAGTTCAACGGCTTTAGTTGCTTTAAATTGTTCACCAAACTTCGGATGATATGTCCAATTCCCGTAAAAATCTATCGTTGCTCCTGCAAACACTTTGGACTGATGCACTACTACTGTCTTTTCAAGCAAAGGTTGGTCAAAAGGGTTAATTTTCAATACTGTCCACCCTGTTTCAATACTATGAAAAGTTATACGTTTAACAATTCCTGAAAGTTTTTCAACGGTATTCTGTTTCGTAAATATTTTTGACTCCATGAGAAATTATGAGTTAATACTATGCAGTTTATCACAATTTGAATATTCCTCTCGTATACTTTACAAAAGGTGTATTGGATATATACTAAAATTCCTATTCTTAGGTTTGAGGTTGAAATATATCTATAGTCGACCGGTTCGTACTGGATATGTACAGAAAAATCACCTTTTCTCAAAATTCTGTATCTAGCAAATTAATCATTGACTTAATAAGTATTAACAAATACTATAAATATAGTAGTAAAAAATGGAATGACAGGTTTTTGATAGAGTATTTAGTGTGAATCTAAAACAATCGAAACCTGAAAAATTATTAAAAAAACGACATTCTTTTTTGCAGGTATTTGCTATGCTTTCTAAATATAAGGATATAATAAATAATATAAAGTCATTTAGACTTGATATTCGAAATGCTAGCCATATTCTTGCATTAGTAATTATTATTTTTTTTGTCGTTACTTTAGGGACATATTTTGTTGTATCAAGTTATGCTTATACTCCAACAGCAACTGACTATACGACATTGCAAAATAAATGGCACGATCTGCTAACAGGGGGTACATTATATGATCCAAATGATCCAGATATTGCCAATCAAATTAGTAAGATAACCTCTCAAGCACAGTCAACCTGGAATACTCTTAACAAATCAGCTTCTCGAACATACCTATGGAGTGATTTAACCAGTACTACAATCTCTGGACAAATTACTACAGCATATGCACGCATAGAGACAATGGCATTGGCTTATTCCACCACAGGATCACCGTTGCAGGGCAACACTTCGCTTAGTACTGATATCACAAATGCCATGAATTGGATGAACACGAACCGTTACAGTACATCCAAATCTCAATATGATAACTGGTGGGATTGGCAGATTGGTGCACCATCGCATATTAATAATATCGTTACGTTAATGTATAGCAACTTGAGTTCAGCACAACGTACTACTTATTTAAATGCTGTCGATCACTTCACTCCATCATTGATATCTAGTGATACAGGCGCAAATCGTGTATGGAAAGCAACTGTTATTGCGCTTCGTGGTATTTTAGTACAAGACAATAGCAAAATTCTAGCGGCACGCGATGGTCTCAGTCAGGTGTTTCTTTATGTAACATCAAATGATGGCTTTTATATTGATGGTTCGTTTGTGCAGCATAAAAATCAAGCTGCCACTGGAGCTTATGGCGGTGGTCTGATCTTTGATTTAGCTAACATGATGTATCTTCTTAACGGTTCGCCATGGAGTATTACCGATCCTAATCAAAAAAATGTCTACCAATGGGTGTATAACAGTTTCGGACCGCTTATTTATAAAGGAGCTATCATGGATATGACAATGGGACGAGTGATATCCAGACCTGACTCTCAAGATCATGTCGATGGCGCTGGAATAATTGCTGCTATTATTCGATTGTCACAATCAGCTTCACCGAGTGATGCCTCAACCTATAAAAGCATGGTTAAATATTGGATTACTGCCGATACCTATCGTAGTTTTTTGGGTAACGAACCGATCAGCTATATTATATCTGCAAAACAATTTATCAATGATTCTTCCATAATGCCTATAAGCGAACCAATCGCAATAAAACTTTTTCCTTCGATGGATCGTGCTGTTGATTTACAACCAGGCTTTGGGTTTGGGATCAGTATGTCTTCAAATAGAATTTATAATTTTGAAGCTATCAACAAAGAAAATTATCATGGTTGGTACACAGGCGACGGAATGACATATCTTTATAATGACGACCTAGGCCAATACAGCGATGGTTTTTGGCCAACAGTTAACCCATACAGACTACCAGGAACAACCATTGATACGCAAACTCGGGCTAACAGCTCGGGACAAGGTTATCTTAGTCCCAATACATGGGTTGGTGGTGCCAATTTGAACGGACAGGCGGCCAGTGTTGGCATGGATTTAAAGGCTTGGAATAGTACATTGGTTGCCAAAAAATCCTGGTTTCTAATGGGTAGCGAGATTATTTCTCTCGGCGCAGGCATTACCAGTACCGACAATCGCTCAATTGTTACAACCATTGACAACCGTAAAATTGACAATGCTAACACAGATGCTGTTACAGTCGACGGTATACAACAGCCTAACACATTAGGTGTTACTACCTCTCTTACTAACAGTAAGTGGATTACTATTGCAGGAACCGGTGGATATTATTTTTTGCAAAATGAACCGATTTCGTTAATTCGTGAATCGCGAACCGGAGCATACAGCAACATCAATCAGAATGGGAGTTTTCTTAATACAACTCTACTAACACGCAATTACGCAACGATGACAATTAATCATGGTTCGAATCCAACTAACGCTACTTACAGTTATGTTGTGCTTCCGAATCTGACATCAGCGCAAACACAAGCATATAGTCAAAATCCTACTGCTAGTATTGTCACAAATACAGCTACCGTTCAAGCAGTAAGAGATATATCTCAACAATTGTTTGGCGTAAACTTTTGGAAAGCAGCTACTGCAAGCTATCTTACCTCCCAGCAGCCTGCTTCAGTGATGATAAAAGAGGGTGGCTCCAATTACGATGTTGCGGTTTCAGACCCCACGCAAAAACAAAGCACTTTGACGTTTACACTTAATAAAACAGCCACTTCGGTAGCTTCTCAAGATGCCTCAATTACTGTTGTTAGCTTATCACCAAAAATTACATTCACTGTGAATGTATCGGGTGCTGCGGGCAAATCTTTTACTATTAACTTCGTCGGAGTACAAGACATTATTCCTACAACAACAATTACTCCATCAGCGCCTACTAATACACCGATACCTTCCTCTTCAATTACTCTTCGTACTACAGCAACCGGCAATAATGGATCTGGTAATACTTCGCTTACACTAAATAAACCTTCTGGCGTAAAAACAGGAGATGTATTGATAGCACAAATAGCAGTATCTAATACCCCTTCAATTACTACTCAATCAGGCTGGAACCTGATACAGAGTACTATAGGAAGTAGTGCAACAAGCTCTACTGTTAAAATGGAATCATATTATAAAGTGGCAGGTTCATCAGAACCGACAACATATCAATGGACATTTAACTCTTCTCAAGCAGCAACTGGTGGAATTAGTGCATTTATTGGCGTAAACAACTCGAATCCAATTGATGCAAGTAG
>DATMOG010000025.1:0-7396 GCA_035568375.1 Candidatus Sulfotelmatobacter sp. | reverse complement strand
GTTTTCTTTTGGCATATTTGCAGCACGTGCCGCTTCAATTGCTAATCGCAAACGAAAATTGCTGTCGGGATCAGGAGCGCCTCCGCCCTGCCGCACTGCAATAGTGATTGCTTTTGAGAGCTTTGTAAAAAGCTGACCTCTTTTGGCATCATTTGCACCTTTTTGTCTTTTAATTGTTGCCCATTTAGAATGTCCACTCATGACGCTCTATTATACCGCTTATTGCTTGACTTTTGCAAGAAATGCTAGTAGAATAACTTTCAACTCATAAGCTCTTCCTATGCCTATTCTAAAAAACCAAGCCATACAAGCCGCACTCGCAGGAGACTGGCAACGAGCTATCGATCTTAATCAACTTGTTCTTCAAGAAGATCCCGAAGATATTGACACATTGAATCGACTAGCCTTTGCTTTTTTGAGTTCAGGCAATCCTAAAGACGCAAAAAGTCTTTATGAAAAAGTTTTATCGCTTGATATGCAAAATCCAATTGCCATCCGTAACCTAAAAAGGCTTCACGACGTTAACACAAAAAGAACAAATATTATCATTAATAACTTCTTTATCGAAGAACCTGGAAAAACAAAAGTCATTGATCTTCTTAACATCGCTGATAAAAAAGTGATAACGCATTTACGTTCTGGAGAAAAGCTTGACCTTCGTATCAAACGAAATAAAATCTTTATCTATGATCTGGATAATCAATTTATTGGGATGCTCCCTGATGATATTTGCCAAAGGCTTATTAAATTTATGAGTGAAGGCAACGAATATGAGGCATATGTCCGCACAATTAACAGTAATAAAGTCAGTATTTTCGTTAGAGAAACAAAACGCACAAAAAAGTTCAAAGATCAGCCTTCTTTTGTCTCTGGAAATGATAAACCAAAGCTCTCTTTACCAAAAGAAAAACATACCGCTCATCGCGGTGATGACTCTTCTGACGACGATGATGAATAATCATAAATTACCCGTTTCTTTTTTAGTTCTTTATTAACAAATTCTATCTCTTTCCCCATTTTTTGTTTTTTTAATGACCAAAAAGCCATAAGAATTGCAATAATAAAAAAGAGTAATAAAATAAAATAAAACATACTATAGGACTTAGTAGGGTAGGTGATTAAAACGTTCTTGTATTCCGTTTATCCTCCCCAATTGTTATAACAATATCTGCAATAGATTGTCTACTAAGTTTGATTACCTGAACCCCTAAAAGTTTTTGTATACGCTTAAGCGTATACGAATCATTCCCATAATATGCTATTGTTGTTTTTACTTGCGTATTTTGTGCTGATGAAACATCAACAACATTTGCTCCCATATTGGTTAACTCTTTTCCTAAGCGCTGACCAAATCCTGCAATAGCGGTTGCATTAATAATCTGAATACTGATATTTTCATTCGAAATATCTTGATCAGTTAAGGTATTAGCTATAATAGTATTAAAATCAGGACCTTGGTTTGTCAGAGTAATTTCTTTAATAGTTTTATTATTAGAAGTCACACTTTTTACGAAAAGTAGCAAACGCATTTTATCAAATACCGTCAGATCTGATTGCCAGATCGATGTATGCAAAAAGGATGCCCATAGAGAGGTCGTCACATCTGTTCCTAGAGGCATCCCATCATCAATCTGAATATATCCATCACTTACTATTCCATACACTTTAGCAAGCATCGTATACGCAATAGCGTTATCTCGCACAACAAGTATAGAGAGTGATGGAGTTTGCGGATGAAAAGAGATGATTTCCTTTACCCTTTGGTGTTTTAAAACTACAAGGGTAAAATTGTGAGCCGGATCAACCTTACTTTGTTGCATAATAAAAAAAGCTTTGACCGATAAGGAAATGCCTATTACTATAAAAACAATTATCGTATAAAGATAGAACGTTTTTAAACTTTTACTCGGGGGCTTCATTTTTTTCATTTTACGTCTCCTGTAAAGTATATCAGAGGTTTCGAAATAAATTCTAGAGAGGTAATTTTTCTAGTTTCTGTAAAAATTGTTCCAATTCTATTGCTAAAGGTGCTTCATAAGATACGTGCTTGCCCGTTACTGGATGGAGAAAACTAATTTTTGCTGCATGTAAAAAAACTCGTGATACTAGTTGACGATCTGCTCTCGCTGTTTTTCTTCCTGCATATAAAAAATCAGCAAAAATTGGATGATTGAGATATTGTAAGTGCACACGGATCTGATGAGTTCTTCCTGATTGTGGATATAGCTCTACTAAAGATACTTTTTCTTTTGTATGAGGTACAAGAAAATAATCCAACACCGTATAGAGCGTTTTAGACTCTCTTCCTCCTGGTAATACGCCAAAACGATTTCTATTCCAAGGCAATCTACCAACAGGGACATGCACCTCCCCTACTTTTGGTATAATACTACCATGTGCCAAGGCAGTATATACTTTTTTTACTGTTCTTTCTCGGAATTGTTTTTGTAAATCTACGAATGCCTGCGGCGTTTTTGCAACAAGTAACACACCAGACGTTTCTTTATCTAATCGGTGGACTATCCCTCCCCTTTTATAAAATTCATCTTCAGGTTTCCACTCTTCATCACCAAACTTGGTGTTTGTTTCCTTATAGGGAATACCAAACTGCTTTTCAGTCCAATCCTGGACTGTCTCTTCATTTTTTGTTGTCTCAGCACGATTCACTGTCACCCCAGCTGGTTTGTTAACAACCGCCAGAGATTCATCCTCAAAAATTGTAGCAATATTCATAACTATTTATTGATAAATGTTCGTCTTGTTGTTGATGATGCACGTTCTTGTTTCATAAGCAATATAATGCTGGTAATAAATAGCATAATAAGTGTAATATTTTCAGGATTGATAAAGCTCTGGATATGTTTAAGTGAAACCAATAAGGATGTTATCAACGCAATAAGTGAAAAGCAGAGAAGAAACAGCATTGCAATCTTTCCTTCTTTGATAGTTCTATTCAATATTTTAGGATATAAGAATTGGACAAAGAACAGTAATAAAACAAAGTAAATTATCGAGTTAAGGAATACAAAAAGTAATTCATTTTTTGAAGCAAAAATTGCATTACTCAAAAATACTAATGGTAATGCGTATAAAAATGATAAACTTAAAGAATCACTTAATCTTCCCAGTGGAAGTCGCTTATAACTACCCACAAAATAAACAGTAATCATCCCACCGAGAATAGCTCCTGTCAATGAAAACCCTCCCTTAGTTATCGTAAAAAAATCAAATAACAAATTCTCACCTACATACATATGAAATAACAAATAAATAAATCGTGACATAAAAAGACTTGCCCATAAGGTAATAAAGGCAATATCAAATGACTGTTCTAACGAAATCCCTTTTCGAATGAATACATGATCATCCTTTACTATTCGATAAAGTGCATATAAAAAAAGTATTAATGCTGGGAAAAAAATTATAATTTGCATATTATTTAATAGAGATATTCACTATACCTAAAATCAAAAGACTAATGCCTATTCCAATAATAACCGACCCAACACCAATCAAATCAGATAATCCTCCGACAAGAATAATTGGCACGAGCGATAAAATGCCGACAAGTGTGCTCATCAACCCGTAAATTTTACCCCGAATTTCCTCTGATGTATTTTCTTGCAACCTCGTATTTGCAGGCACAAAAACAAGTGAATTAGCAAGACCTAAAACAAATGCTAAAACAACCATGAAGTGCAAAATTGTTATTGTAAATGCATGAGGCAAGTACAAATTGATATCATGAACGACTTCTCGGGATGCAACTCTTGATCCGAATGGTAATAAAAGCATAGCAATTCCTGAAAGGAAAATACCGATTGTGATCAATTTTTGTTTCGGATGATTATGAAATAGATTAATCAGCACAAGAGAACCAATCACCATACCCAAGGCAGCAGGTGTCACAAAGATAATCGAAAATTGTTCCACGGGTATACCGAGGACCTGTGCTGCATAACCAGGCGCAATTGTTGCAAGAATCAAAATAAGAATTTGTGACATTGAAAGGAGAAATAAAGAATGGGATATCACTCGTGTACGTCTCATGAATGCTAATGTTTGCTTCATATCAGTAAAGATATTCGTCTGTATTATTTTTTTCTTTACCTTCATTGATTGACCATACGCTGGCTTAATAAATGAAATAAAGAGAGCTCCGACTAAAAGCATCGCGGCAAAAAGTAAAACGGTCTTAAACGGCTGAAACAAAATAAGAATTGGACCAGATAATACATATGCAACAAGAATTGATCCAAATATTGCTAAACCAAAAAGCGCATTTGCATGCATCAAATACTGTTTTTTTACTACCAACGGTATCATAGGGCTTTCCGCCGGAATAAAAAATTGAACTAAAATTGAAAAGAGAAACGAAATAAGATAAATAAAGAAAACATTATTTAAAGCAAATGCCATAAGGATCAATAGTATGGCACGAACACTATTGGTAACAATTAACACATGTTTCTTATCCCACCTATCGACATAAGCTCCGGCAATAGTGCCAAAAAAGATTGCAGGAATGGTAAATGAAAGGACAACACCTGAAACAGCTGTATTTGAGTGCGTCAATTTAAAAACAATAAGAATTAAAAAGAAATAAAAGAGATTTGTGGAAATCTGTGTAAATACCTCTCCTATCCACAGAAACAAAAAAGACCGTTCAGAAAATACACGAAGAATATGTGCGTTCATGTTATGCTTTTTCAGAATATGCACCTGTACGCGTATCAACACGAATCATTTCACCCGTGTTAATGAAGAGAGGAACTTTTGTCTTCAACCCGTTTTCGAGTATAGCCTCTTTAAAAACGTTTGTCGCAGAATTTCCTTTCGCACCTGGTGCAGTTTCCGTAACTTTAAATGTCATTTTTGGCGGGAGTAAAACAGTTAATGGTTCATTATTTAAAAAGCTTACAGTAAATGGATCTCCTTCTTTCAAATAAATATGCTCAGGAACAATTTTACGTGGAATGCTTACCTGCTCAAACGTTTCAGGATCCATAAAATAAACAGCATCATCATCCTTATAAAGATATTGCATATCTTTTTTTATCACATGCATATCATGTATTTTTGCTCCATTGATATAACTTTTATCAACGATTGCACCGGTTTTTACATTCTTTACTTTTACTTTAATATTGGCAGATCCCCTACCCATTTTAATATGCTCATAAGATAAAACAGTAAAGAATTGACCATCTTCTTCATATGTTGTTCCTGCTCGTAATTCGGTAACTGAAATCATGTTAACTATTTACTCCTTTCCTTTTAACTCTGATAAGTCCTGAACATGGAATTATTTCGATGCCTTTACTTTCCAGCTCATCAAAGAAAATATTTGCACCAATAGAGTCACTGGACATATGTCCTGCATTAATAACATTTACGTGTAATTTGCGCAATTCTTTCAATGCATCTTCTCTAATATGCATATCTATTACCGTCCCTACTCCAGCCTTTGCTAATTCCATATACCATTCTTTAGAAGGGTTTGTGCCACCAGTGAAGAACAGTGCGATTTTCCCTGCTTTACTGTTTGCAGTTCCTGCAACCACAATCGGACCTGCTTTCCCATGTTTTGCTTCCTGATACTCAGGAATTTGCATCATGGCATCCATGATGTCCCCGACACTATCGAATTCCTTATCTTTAAGATAACTCTTCATGAAATGATCACCTAAATTGTCCCAGACGGTATGCAAGGTCATAAAAGGAATAGCAAGAAGCCGTGCTGTATCAATTGTTTGATTATGATTAATCGGATGAATACCCCTCTCAACATCGTGCATACGTTCTCGTACCAGAGCATCAGCAAGATTAATTGGTATCCCGGCTTCAGCACTCACTTCAATTTGTAAATCCATTACTTCGTGAAGGCTTGCAAATGCATTTCCTTCCGGATGGTGTCCAATGAGTAAATCAATCTTGGCACCTTTTTCGTTCAATCGATCTGCCAACAATACTTCTGTTGCGTTAGCATCTATTCCTGCCATTAATTTTTTTACCTCTCGTTCTGGATCGTCTGTAAAAATTCGTGTGTCTGAATAGGGGTTAGTAAATGCTTCTTGATCAAAGTACTTCTTTTTCTTTTCAGGAAGCTCATCGTACCGTTTTTTATTCTTTTGCAGATATTTTCTAACAGATACAATACCCCGAGGATCTGCGTTCATACCCATTTCAAGAGCAAGATTATATATTTCTTGAATAGTCATGCCATCAAGTATATAATAGTGAAGCCTTTATTTCAAGTTTTGACTAAAAATTATTCACGCCGAGGTGGTGGAATGGCAGACACGAAGGTCTCAAAAACCTTTGGAGATTACACTCCGTGGGGGTTCGACTCCCCCTCTCGGCACATTGTAATTTTATATATAAATCTCCAATTTTTTGTAAATAAAAAGGGGTAATTCCTTTTTTCTTTGCTAATTCTCAAAAATGTTGACAAATCTGTGACATTTTGTCATGATGATTTTATGGTCGATGTTAACACAACAGAAACAAAAGAAACTACAACGGTATCAAATCCAGATGAAATGGTAAAAACAACTATAACTACTCCGCCTTCTATTAAAGTCGAACACCCTCAACAAGTATTTAACAAAAAAAAGACAATTTTCAGAGCATATCAAATAATTTGGTATATTTTAGGCATTATAGAAATATTACTCGGATTTCGTGTGGCGCTTAAAGCGCTTGGCGCAAATCAACTGAGTGGTTTTACCAGCCTTATTTACGCACTCAGCGATCCTCTCACCTTACCATTTAGAGGTATATTGCCCAATACTATTTCAGGAATTTCACTATTTGAATGGTCAACGATTATTGCTGCGATTGTCTATGCGCTTGTGGCATATGGTCTAATATATATTATGCAACTTGTCAAACCTGTAACTCAAAAAGAAGTAGAACAAAAAGTTGATGACCCCTCTTAATTTTTGAAATTCTCAATATTCGATTAAGCAAAAACTTGCCTTATGGCTTCAAAATAATTGATAACTGGTTTAATCTGTAAAACATTGATGAATGTATTCCTTGGTACTGGATGATCCTCAACTTTTTCTCTTTTTTTGGTAAAGTCCCACGCAACTAATGGATCTTGGTATTTAAATACAAAACTAAATAGTTATATATTGTTTCAGATAATACGTTCCAACAAAGTTTCCCTCCAGAGGATCTCCGCTGCGCTTCGACTCAGCTCCTGCTGATAATTTTAGCTTCGTTTTTTTATTTACCTCTTGACAAAGTGTGTCGGACAAGAATAGAAATGTCACCCCCCCCATTATTCCTTAGCTTTGTAAAGTTTTCTCCATGGATGATCAATTGGAGATTTCCAGTTAAGTTTGTGCCTTGTTAGAATTATTGGCGGTTTGTTAACTTTTTTTGGTCT
>DATMOG010000024.1:0-3801 GCA_035568375.1 Candidatus Sulfotelmatobacter sp. | reverse complement strand
GTCCTTGCCATTACCGACCCAGGTACCATTTGGTGTCAACCATTTGGCAATAGTGATATGTAAGCCTGCACCATCACCAAGATCCTCTGCTTCTTGTACGGTTCCTTTCCCAAAGGAATTCTCTCCGACAAGTTCTGCACGTTGATGATCATGCAATGAGCCAGAAACAATCTCACTTGCCGATGCGGATCCTTTATTAATCAAGACTACGACCGGCACGTCGGTTAACAATCCCTTTCCCGTCACTGAATAGGCAGTTCTGGTGCCATTTCTGTCTTCCTGCATGACGGCTGCTCCACTTTTAACGAACTCTGATGCAATATATACCGCATCATTGAGGTAACCACCAGGATTATTGCGTAAATCAAGAATAACACCTTTAATGCTCGCATCACTTTTCAATGCCTTACTGATAGATATCGCAATTTTCCCCCATTCTGTATTCGTATTATCACCAAATTGTGACAATCGGATATAAACAATTTTATTATTTGCTACCTGTACTAATCCACTAGCATTGTGATTTATTCCCTCAATATCACTAATTTTCTTCGTCCACGAAATAACGCTTTTTACAGTAATGGTATCTCGTGTTATTTTTATATCGACAGGAATATTACTTCCTTTATGTTCTACTGTTAGCGTTACTACGGTCCCTTTTGGACCGCGGATCTTATTAACAACTGCACTAATATCCATACCGCTAAGAAATTGGCCTGCAACTTTTATAATAATATCTCCTGCCTTAATACCAGCTTTACTTGCCGGACTTCCATCTAATGGAGCAATAACAATGATATCTTTTCCTTTCAATCCTAGTTCAGCACCGATACCCTGAAATTGTCCTGCAAGTCCTTGTTTAAAATCACTATTTTGTTGTGGAGGTAAATAGAGTGTATAGGGATCTCCCAGACTACTCACCATGCCAGAAATTGCACCATTCAACATCTTGTTGGCATTAATAGCAGTCTTATCATAATAAAGAGACTCTATTTTTTCTAATACTTCCCACATCCGTGTTGTATCAGTAAATTGATTTGATTGGGGAGGCTCTTTACTAGAAATTTGGAGATTTGGCTGAAAATTATTCCAATCGATAACTATTTTACTGATGCCAATATAGTACCCAATTAAAAAGGTAATGATCAGTATAACAACGATACGCAATTTTGTAGACTTCATAAAAAATTATCCTCGTAGAATGATTGCTTTACTTTTTGTAACAATCATCACTTTTTTATTTTCCCATTCCTGTAACGTTGTAATAAGTTCCTTATCTATCTCTAATACAGGTATAGGAATCTCACGTTGTTGCAAATACTCACTGTCATCATGAGAAATAGTTGTCCCCAAAAATCCCGCAACTCCAATGCTGTCTCCTTTAACAATAACCTCACGAGTAAGAGTAGATAGAAGCACTATTTTTCCTTCTACCCTCCTATCAAGATAATAAAGAGTATTAGAATTGCTGCTATCAAAGGCTTCCTTTAGAACAAAGAGCATCCCTTCGCCGTTACTGCCGAAAGCAATGCCTTTGGAGATCAATGCTTCTTTTGTTTCAACAACAATTTCTTTATTATTACACAAACTAACAGTGCCGGCAACCGGAGAAATAAGCTCAAGAGAAGAGGTATCCTGATTTGTACGTATAACAAGATTTCCTGTATCCCTTTCATACCGAAGAATGATCCCGAAAATCTGGCTTGCAATACTTGCAGTTACTTTTCCAAAAAAGTTTTTTTTAACAGCAATAATATCACCTGGATTGACAGGTTCTCCAGGATTTTTTTTGAGAGCTTTTTTTGCTTGTGAGCGAGTCAAATTGAGTACTTGTATAATATTGACGACTTCATCTTTTGGAGTTTCTTTACGAGCAATAACTTGATCTGAGATTACGTGGTCACCTTGTGCAACGAGTGAAGTAAAACCTTCAGGAAGGTCAATAGGCAGCGCAGTCATAACATACATGCAATTAGTCTCTTGCTACAAATGGAAGTAATGCCAAATGTCTTGCGTGTTTGACTGATGATGTCAATCGACGTTGATGTTTGGCGCAAAGTCCTGACCGGGTTCTAACGATAATTTTACTTCGGTCACTGACAAATTTTTGTAAACTAGCCACATCAGCATAGGTTGGTTCTTTTTTCTGCGCGCAAAAAAAACATTCCTTTGGTACTGTTATTTTTCGTTTTTGTATTCTTCTTTTCTCTGCCATAGTCGTAAACTAAAAAGGTATATCATCCGGTGAAACTTCTTCACTCGTTGATTCTTCTACCTTTACTTCATTTTGCTCTTTTTTTATAGGCTTTTTTGCTTTGGGTTGTTCTTCCGAAATTTCTCCCTCAGGCTCACTACCTTCTTCTGATCGTTGACTTGCTCCGGACTGTTTATTGTCCAAAAGGATCATGTCATCAATCACAACTTCCGTTGTTGATTTTTGTGTGCCGTCTTGACCAGTCCAACTTCGTGTTGAAAGTCTGCCTTCGACATAGACTTTTCGGCCCTTGGTCAAAAATTGGCTACATAATTCTGCTAACTTATTCCAAGCGACGATCCGATGAAAATCAACTTCTTCTCTTTTTTCACCAGAATCAGTTGTCCAGGTCCTGTTAGTAGCAAGACCGAAAGTACAAACGGCATTCCCATTCGGCGTATATCGCAATTCTGGATCCCGTGTCAAATTTCCAATTAACTGTACTCTATTTAAACTTCTTGCCATACAAAAAAATTACTTCATTCTTAACAACAAATGTCTCAAAATATCATTATTCTGAATCAATCTTGTTTCAAAATCTGCTGGAAAAGTCTCACCTTCCAAGTACCATTGAAAATAATAACCAGCATCTTCTTTTTTAATAGGATATGCAAGTGCTTTTTGTCCCCACTCTTCTTCTTTAACGACTTTCACTTCACCGAGCCAGCCTTTAACTTGTTCGAGCAATTTCTTGCGATCGGCTTCTTTAACCGAAGGCTTCACAACAAGTACCAGTTCATACGTTCTCATGAATGCTATTGTACCATAGGATTAAGCATGAACTCAAGAGGTGAATCACTCTTTCTCTGGAAATACTCCATTACAGGAATCGAGAAAAGCATCATAATATTGCATCAATTCTCTTACTATCTGTGGAATCTCTAACTGAAAAGTATCAATTTGACGTAATGGCACAATTTTTGAACTCGTACTGGTAATAAATGCTCCATCGAATGCAAACAAGTCTTTGAAAAAAATTTTTTCTTCTTGCACAGTAAAGCCATTTTTTTGCGCAATAATCATAACAGCATGCCTAACAACTCCCTCAAGTACCGTTGCCTTTGGTGCTGTTATCAGTGTCTTACCCTTAATTGCAAAAAAATTTGTCCGGGTTCCTTCAAGAATTGTATCATCATCATCAAGCAATAATACATCATAATGACCATGTTTCTGTGCTTTAGAATAAGCTAAATAACTCGGTAGCATATTCAAGGTTTTCGCATTTGGCAAAAAGCGCCGGTAATGTACAGTCTCAACAGTTGCCCCTTGAGAATAAAGTTTTCTGTCGGGGAAAAGTGGTTGAAGCGGCAAAATAAAAAGAAAGGTATCGCTGGCTGCTTTCCCACCAATCAACAGTATTTTGATATTGCAGTTTTGCGCATCATTTTTCTTGACCAAATCGCGGATATAAGCAACAATTTGTGCAGTTATGTAAGGATGTTCAAGACCGATAATCTCTGCTGAATGTACTAGTCGCTCAGCATGCTGTTCGATAAAATAAATGATACCGTTACGCACACGCAAGGATTCGTAGACACCAAAGCCAT
>DATMOG010000023.1:0-5575 GCA_035568375.1 Candidatus Sulfotelmatobacter sp. | reverse complement strand
ACCTGTGTTTTAGATAAACAGTCGCCAAATAAACTTTTGCTGTGGCCGTATCGAAATGATACGGCGAGGCATCTCCCATAGGTTACGCCTAGCTTTTTTGCCGAGTTCCTTAATCCTCTGTCTCCCGTTCACCTGAGTCTTCTCGACCAACCCACCTGTGTCGGTTTGCGGTACGGTAATATACACGTTTTACTAACCATAACGGTTAGTATAATGAGGCTTTTCCTGGACGCTGAAAAAGATCAAATTATTCCCTGTTGCCAGGGAATTTTCTATCACAGCTTGATTAAGCGCGATGACGGATTTGCCAATCATCACTATCTTACTGCTTAGACTTGCCGTAACAAGCTTGAGTCTTCCAACCTCGTCACCCCCTTACAATACGTATATCTTGTAGTCGAATATTAACGACTTGTCCATCGGACTAATCCCCTTTAGCGAGGAAGGTCCTTAGGGCCGACTCACCCTCCGATGATGTACATTGCGGAGGAAACCTTGGGTCTTCGGTGTGCAGATATCTCATCTGCATTGCGCTACTCATGCCGGCATTCTCACTTCTATCCGCTCCACCAGAGTTTACACTCCAACTTCACTGCAAATAGAACGCTCCCCTACCAATCCACGATAATAAATTATCATGAAGTTTCCAATTTCGGCAAAGAACTTAATCCTCGATACATTTTCGGCGCCACAAACCATCCGCCAGTGAGCTGTTACGCTATCTTTAAAGGGTGGCTGCTTCTAAGCCAACCTCCTGGGTGTCTCTGGGTCGTGACTTCCTTAAAAACTTAGCTCTTATTTAGAGGCCTTAATTGGGAATCTGGGCTGTTTCCCTTTAGACTCATCAGCTTAGCCCGACAAGTCTGACTACTGGAATAAACGTACAGGTATTCGGAGTTTGTTTGGCTGCGAGAAGTTGCCCCCCCACGAACCATTCAGTGCTCTACCCCCTGCCGCAATTAACCAGCGCTATACCTTAATATATTTCGGGGAGAACCAGCTATCTCCGGGTTCGTTTGGCATATTGCCCCTAACCTCAAGTCATCTCAACCCATTGCTACGGATACGAGTGCGGTCCTCCTCCTGATATTACTCAGGACTCAACCTGCTCAAGGTTAGCTCACCCGGTTTCGGGTTTATTGACTGCTACTGTGTTAGCCCAGTTAGGGCTCGCTTTCACTTTGTCTCCCCAACGAAGTTGGTTAAACTAACGCAGCAATCAAAAACTCACCGGCTCATTCTTCAATAGGCACAACATCATACCCTCACGGGTACTCTGTCTGCTTGTTAGCCAACAATTTCAGTTCTATTTCATCCCCCTCCCGGGGTGCTTTTCACCTTTCCCTCACGGTACTAGTTCACTATCGGTAGATTCTGATATTTAGCCTTGGATCGTGGTCGACCCGGCTTCCCACAAAGTTTATCGTGCTTCATGGTACTTAGGTACAAACTATCGGTGTCTCAAGTTTCGCATACACGGCTTTCACGTTCTTTGGCGGACCATTCCGGATCCTTCTGCTACTATCGACACATCGAATATCGTCTGCCCTGCAACCCCACTTACGTGGTTTAGGCTGTTCCGCTTTCGCTCACCGCTACTGACGGAATCTCATATGATTTATATTCCTGGCGTTACTAAGATGTTTCAGTTCACGCCGTACCCAGCCAAACACTAATATAACTCCTTACGGAATTAACTTCATATTTGGCCACTCTGTAAAACAGAGTAGGTTTCCCCATTCGGAAACCGCCGGATCAAAGGTTGATGGCACCTCCCCGACGAGTATCGTCGCCGTCTACGTCCTTCTTCGGTCAAAATCTCCTAGGCATCCATTGTTGGCATTAGTAGTAAATTTTTTTTATACTCCGATTGCTCGGAGTTTAAGACGTTTTTATCCCGTATAATGCCATGGATTACCCCCGGCGGGGGTTAAACATTACGCGGGATATTCTCTTCACTTTTTAAAGAGCCATTAACTCAACAAGGTTTCTTTACCCATCGGATAAACAGTGACACTTGTCGTCAGCTTTTCATCAAGTCTCTGAGGCAAACCCTCTCTTACTAGAGGGTTTACCCCAGAGATCGAAACACAGTGGACCGGAAGAGATTCGAACTCTCGACCTCGTCTGTGCAAAAGACGCGCTCTACCAACTAAGCTACCGGCCCGGCTTGGCTATTAGTCATGAACCATTAGCTTTTAGCTTGCACTACTGAAAACCTAACGATTACTCGCTGTAGCTAGACTGGTCTGTAACTAATCGAATAAAATAAAAAGAGCGATTTTTTTTTGAAACAGAAAGAAATTGCTGAATTATGAAGACACGTTACTCCGTCAGTTTTGGTAAAAAAGGATAACTTTATAGATCATCATAAACGAAATTTCTTTAGTTCGTAACAGCTATCTTACCATAGGCATATGAGGCTGTCAATAGGCTGGATACTTTTGCTACAGGATTATTTTTGTTCCTCCACCCAACGCTCTGCTTCAAGTGCTGCTGCACAACCAAATCCTGCGGCAGTAATAGCTTGCATATATTGCCTATCATGGACATCTCCGGCTACAAAAACGCCTTCTTTATTGGTCTTTGTGTGCTTATAAACTTTAATAAACCCTTTTTCATCGATATCAATCCCTGGAAAAACTTTAGAATTAGGGATATGCCCAATCGCGACGAAAACACCATCAGTAGGCATCTCAACCTCTTCGTTTGTGACATTATTTTTTATTTTAACGCCTGTGACTTTGATATCACCGAGTATTTCGGTAATCTGAGCATTCAGAATAAATTTAATTTTAGGATTTGCTTTCGCTTTATCAAACATAATTGACGAGGCACGGAATTGGTCACGCCGATGAATAATTGTTACCTGCTCAGCAAACCGAGTTAAGACAATTGCCTCTTCCATCGCACTATCTCCTCCTCCTGCAACCATAACATACTTATTTCTAAAAAATGGCGCATCACAAGGGGCGCAAGAAGAAACACCACGACCAATTTTTTCTTTTTCTCCTGGAATATCAAGCCATTTAGTGTCAGCGCCTGTTGCAATAATAATTGCCTTACCTTGATAGGATTTTTCACCTGCCTGGATAGTAAAAGGAGATTTTAAGAAATCACCACTAGCAAAATTGACATCAACAAATTTGGCGCCATGATGTTCTGCCTGCTTTCGCATGTTAGACATGAGATCTGGCCCCTGAATGCCTTCAGGAAAACCAGGAAAATTCTCAACTTCAGTAGTTAGCATCAATTGCCCACCCCATTTTTCACCGGCAATAACAAGCGTTTTTAAATTCGCGCGTGTGGTATAAATAGCAGCAGTCAATCCTGCAGGGCCTGATCCGAGAATTATGACGTCGTACATAATAAAAAATCTCAAAATACAGTCTTAAAATGTAAAGCTGTATATTTGATATTTGATTTTTGAGATTTAAGTCAAAACTTTATTGATTTCAGTTTTATATGTCTGCTTACCTTGTGCTCCAATCATCGCCTGAACTGGTTTACCATCCTTAAAAATCATAACGGTCGGAATACTCATTACTGCATATTGTCCAGCAACCTGTTGGTTTTCATCGACATTTAATTTTCCAACTGAAACTTTCCCTTCATACTCTTTTGCCAATTCTTCAATAATTGGGGAAACCATCTTACATGGACCACACCAAGGTGCCCAAAAATCGACAACGACTGGAGTGTTACTTGCAAGAACTTGTTCTTGGAAATTGCTGTCGGTAAAAGTTTTGTCTGCCATAAATGTCTATTAATAGTAGCAAGTTCGTGAAAAAGTGTCAAGAGAACTTACCGTAACTATTCCAACTCTTCTGTCTTGGCATGAAGAAAATAGAACCACTGATCAAAAAAAGCAAAAAGAAATTTAAAAGGTGCTTCAATAAAAAAATCAAAAAGCATAAGAAAAATATTGATTTTAGCGATACTTTGGGTAAGATTACGTCCAACACGAATCACCGGCATAAAAAGAAAATCAACAAGTAATGTACCAAGTCCTTGTTTCTCCCCTACTCGATAAACATGTGCCAATAATGCAATACGATATGACAAGAAAGAAACAATTGCCAAGAAAAAAATAAAGATTGTCTGGCTGATGAGATTGAAATGCAGCCGTGTCAGAATAAAGGCGATTGCACCAAAAGAAAGACAAAAAGCGAAAAGCCACAAAATATTAAAGGCAGTGACAAAACCTTTGTCAGCTTTTGGTTTAGCGATCAATAATTTATTACCGAGAACAGGATCTTCATCATGTAATAATCGTGTGATATACATAAAAATTCTCTCTGAATTATCTTGTCCTGGCGTATGAATAAAAAGACTTACAAATATCATCAACAAAGGAGGAATACTGGTATTGAGTATAATTGATGTCCAAACAACATGACCATAAATAATGCGTTCATAGGTACCTTCCACTAAGAATGCAAAAGCAACTTTGGTAAACAAAATAAATATGACAGAACGGATAATTGCGGTACGCACACGTACACTAATACTTTTATAGCGTTTCTCGCATGCTTCGAAAACGACTTCTTTAAGTACTTCTTCATTTTCCAAAACAGTTTTTAGATTAGATTTCTGGCTTTCCAGGATATCTTCAAAGATAAAAAATGCAGCAGTTCTCCGCTTGATATATGTATACACTTTATCCCTATTCACATGATTCATCTGGCGAAGTATCTCGCTATATCCCTCCAAAAAATGTTCAATTGTATAATCGAGCGTTTTAGAAGTCAGTCGGCCAAAATATTGACAAAATAAATGATAACGCAAAAATGCCAAATCATCACGAGCAAAAGCCTTACGGACCGCTATAAAAACTTGGGCATTCTTTGTTTCAGAAGATTCATCTTCAATCAATACATCGTCTTTAAGAACATGAAACATAAAATTGGCGATCAACTCCTTAAATCGTTTCGGATTAAGAATATATTGGATATCAGATGACATCAAATCATATGTCCACTCATTAATAATACTTTCAGAGAAACGGTGCTTAGCAAGGATACGTAACCGCAATGCTAAATGCAAGTCAATAACCTCCTCAATCCTCTTGACAACTGATTCTCCAACCTCACCTTCTGGCAAATAACGAGCCCATAATAATTCTTTCACCAGAGGTTTTGCAGTTGTTTTTCCATTACCACCCAGAAGAAGTCTTCTCTTCAATATCCTTTCAATAGTTGCTCGAAGAATCACTTCATCTTCACGAAATTCCATAGCATTACGAAGCCGTTCATACCATGAAGCAAATTTTGTAACTATAGGATTAACAGTAATACGACGTTCTTCTTCAACAGATTGTTGATTCTCTTCAAGTGACCCGATTAAATACTGCGCCAATGATGAAAGTGGTCGAAAGGATACCATAGCTACCTTAATTATAGCATTTTAATTTCCTGAAAAAACAATAATGATATTTGGTAACTATTCAGTTGAATTCGAGAAGTTGCATTTTCTCTTCAGATAGAGGTAGGATAAATATCCAATGGGAAATTATCTTTTGTATAAAGGGAAGGATGAAGAGAAACGGAAACTGAGCATTGTTAATGCACAGTTA
>DATMOG010000022.1:0-19189 GCA_035568375.1 Candidatus Sulfotelmatobacter sp. | reverse complement strand
CCGCCGCTGGATGAAATGTCAAAAAATATTTTATACCGTCTTTTTCTGCAACAATTCGGCCGTGCTCTGATGCAACCGCTACCTTTTTTTGGAGCACTCCTTCTGATGCAACTCGTCCAAGAAGCATCACCACTTTAGGCTGAATTACAGCAAATTGTTTCATTAAATGAATTCTTCCATGTGCAATATCTTGTGATGTTGGTGTTCCTCGGTCTGGCAAATATTTGACAGGGCTCGTAATATAGACATCTCTTTCATCGTCAAAACCTATCCCGCGGATCAAACTCCGCAACAATTGCCCTGATCTGCCGATAAATGGCCGCCCTGTTGCTGCTTCTTGTCTACCAGGTGCTTCACCGATAAAAATAACATCTGCATCAACATTCCCTTCTCCAGGTACTGCTTTACCGCTTTTGCCAACTTTGCAAGTGTCACAGGTTTCAATTTCTTTGGCAATTTTTTCGAGAGCTTTTTGTTTATCCATAAATTATTTGTAGAATTCCATCACTTTATACAACATGATTCCTAAAGATACCATCACATTCAGTGAAATATTAATCCCCCACATTGGCATCTCAGCAATATAGTCTGAAGCATCCATCGCCTCTTTAGAAACACCGTCTGTTTCATGACCAACTATCAATGCAACGGGAAAAGAATATGGAATTGTATTATACTGCACACTTTTATCATTTTGTTCAATTGAAACAATTTGAATACCTGGAACCTTCGAACGTAAATCCTTAATTGCATCAAAGGCAGTCTTCTTATATTCCCAAGGTACCCATTCAGTGGTATTAATCGATGCTTTTTTTATTCGATGATGCGGAGGAATTTCAGTCCCACCACACAAATAAATTTTTTCACCAGCAATAGCATCGGCAAGACGAAAAATCGACCCAATATTGTAGGTATCAAGTACATTGTCTACTATTATATAAACTGGATTACGCTTTATCTTTTTAAACACTTCAGAATCATACTCGCTGAGTCGCAATCTTTTCGCATCTAATTTCATGTGACCATTATACAACAGCTTATTAAAAAACACATAACGGGACATATCATCAAACAATAAACTTATTTTTGAGGAATTTTTCTGACGACTCCTTTTGCCATATTTCGCTTTTTTGTTGCTTTTATACGAACACCAGCTGCTCTCTTTTTCACATCAGTTGTACCACTGGTCTTGATATCTTCTAATTTCCAAGCTGCAAAATCGCAATTTGGATAATTAGAACAACCATAAAATTTTCGTCCTTTGCGGGTCTTTTTAATAATAACTTTCCCGCCATCTTTAGGACAAAGAATATTTGTTTCTTCAACAAAAGGCTTGGTAAAGTTACAATCCGGAAAAGTACTGCACGAAAAAAATTTCCCAAATCTTCCAGTACGAACAACGAGGTTACCTTTATGGCATTGTGGGCAAATCTCACCTGTCTCTTCCACGGGTATTTTGACTCTTTCTGCATTTTCAACCTGCACAATTGTCTTTTCAAATGGCGTGTAAAAATCTCGCATCATCGATTTCCAATCCTTTAATCCATTTGCAATAGCATCCAGCTCATCTTCCATCGCTGCGGTAAAAGGAATATCATCAATCGTTGAAAAATTCTTTACTAGAAAATCATTCACTGCTATACCAACTGCTGTCGGAAGAAACTTTCGTTCTACCCGCTCGACATAACCACGATCGGTAATCGTTGAGATAATAGAAGCATACGTCGAAGGCCTACCGATTTCCTTTTCCTCAAGCGTTTTGATAAGCGATGCGTCATTATATCGTGGTGGTGGAGTTGTCTCATGTGCGTCAGCTCTGGTATTCACTAATGATAACGATTCACCATTAGTAAAATTTGGCAACCGCGCGTCTTCCAAAGCCTGTGGAGTTAATTTTAAGAAACCATCAAATAGAAGTACTGAACCATTCGCTTTGAAACGATAGTTATTGTCATTCGTGTCTGCATAGACTGTTGTTGATTCTACGAGTGCATCAGACATCTGTGAAGCTACAGCACGACGCCAGATCAAATCATATAATTTTGCATAAGAATCTCCCAGTTCTCCCTTTACATGATCAGTTGAACGAGTAATTTGAGTTGGACGAATTGCCTCATGTGCTTCTTGTGCATTTTTTTGCTTAGTAAAATATGCACGAGGAGCTTCTGGAATATACTGATTGCCATATTCTTTCTGCACAAAGGTACGAATTTGCGTAAGAGCGACCTGTGATATTATTACAGAATCGGTACGATGATAGGTGATGTATCCTTCCTCATATAATTTTTGAGCAAGACTCATTGTTCTTTTACCAGGAAGCCCAAAACGTTGCGCTGCTTGCTGTTGCAATGTTGATGTAGTAAACGGTGGATACGGACTACGTTTAATTCGCCGCTTTGATACATCAATAACTGAAAAGGGTTGTTTTTGCAATGCATTCACAATCTGATTTGCTTTTTCCTGTGTATCGATTGTCGTTTTTGCATAGGTATAGTCGCCGTCATAAAGTTGTAATGTCTTTTTTACTTCAATCTTTTCCCCTTTAATTGCAATGAGTGCAAATTCAACAGGCAATCTTTCTGTTTCTCTTTTTTCACTCTCCCCTAATAAAACTGCGTGGATGGTAAAGTATGGCTCTTTACCAAATTTTTCTATCTCCCGTTCCCGTTCAACCAAAAATCTGAGTGCCACACTTTGTACCCGGCCGGCCGATAGTCCACGACGAACTTTCTTCCATAAAACAGGTGAAAGTTGATAGCCAACTAGTCGATCTAAAATACGTCGAGCGGTTTGTGCTCCCACTAAATTTTCATCCACTTCTCTTGGATGTGTTAACGCATCTTTAATTGCACCCTCAGTAATTTCGTGAAAGACAATACGTTTAAATTTATTTTTAGAAACTTTATCAGTAAGGATCTCCTTGATATTTGCCGAAATTGCCTCACCTTCCCGATCAGGGTCAGTTGCAAGAAGAATAGTATCAGCTTTCTTTGCTGCAGCTTTCAATTCGCTAATTAATTTTTTTTTATCTTCAATCACTTCATATTGCGGTGCAAAGTTATTTTCAATATCAATTCCCAACTTACTTTTTGGCAAATCAATGATATGTCCCATCGAAAATTTGATGTCATAATCCTTGCCGAGGAAGCGAGAAATAGTTCGTGCTTTTGTTGGTGATTCAACGATAACTAAATTTTTCATAAAATAAACTCCAGTGTTTTACGATATGCAACCAATTGTAGTCTACATTATATACTAAGTGTCAAGAGGCGAAATAACTTTCTAGAAAAGCTTATTTAAATCTTTAATATACTCTGGAGTAGTACTAGCATAAATTTACTTCTTCGTAACAGCAAGATATAAGCAGGTTTACTTCCACTCTCCAAGAAATTTCTTTTCATGCTTACCTACGACTTCTTTCGAACCAAGAATTCCGTGTTGACTCATATCAGGTGAATATTGACTTGCAGGAACAGTTCTTCCTAATGCTTCAGCCATTGATCGAACATGATGAGGAGCTCCTCCGCAACAAATGCCAATATAATTTATACCAATTTCTTTCGCAACATGTGTAAATTCTGCCATTTCATTACGAGTATAGATAAACGGATCAAGATTGATGGGATAAACAGCATGACCGTTATATTTAAGAAATTGAAATGCAGGTAACTCTTCTGTTGTATGATAAGGAACCGGTTGAGCAGCGATCGCTATGGCAACATGTTTACGTAGTCTTTCAAGCAAGGGTATCATTGTTTTCGGACCCCTTATACAATTAAAACCTACAACATCAGCACCCGCTGCTTCAAGCATACGGCATCCTTCAATCCAATCATACCCGTCTTTTGATTTTTCATATGTTGCACCAAAGGTAACCAAAGCAGGCAACTTATACCGTTTGATCACATCAAGTGCGATCAATGCTTCACCGACATATTCAATAGTCTCAGCGATAATAAAATCAACGCCACCTTCAACCGCCCACTGGACTTGTTCTTCATACATATCTCGGACGATTCTTGAGGTTCGGACTTTATCATTAGGGTCATACACCCATGTGTTACAAATATTCCCGGCAACCAGTGCATCTCCTTCTTTTGCAATTTCATTTGCAATCGCAATTGCCTGTCGATTGAGCAGTTCCAGATCCTTTTCCCGTCCAATCAGTCGCATTTTATCTCGATGAGCATAATAGGTAAACGCTACCATCACTTCGCTACCTGCCCGAAGAAATTCACGATGCAACTCTCGTACTGCATCAGGATAATCAAGCACTACTTCGGGAACATAGGCACCAGCTTTGAGATATCCACGTCGCTCAAGTTCAAAGAGATACCCTTCAGCACCAAGAACAACACCTTTTTTCAATTTATCTAAAATGGTATTTTTCATTAGTCTCTTCATACGATAAATTATTCGTTATTTTTAATAACTTTCTTTAATTTTTTTATATATCCTGGTGTCGTGCCACAACAGCCGCCAATTATCTGCGCACCATCTTTCAACCATTGCTTTGCAGCTTTAAGATATATTTTCTCAGTTTCCTGATGTCTAAATTTCCACCCTTGATCATTTTCAGGTTCGCCATCGCCTTGCGCATAAACGCTTAATGGAAAACTCGTAATGGTACGCAAATAATGAATTATTTTTGTGGCAATGGGTATTGAAACGCAGTTAACACCAATAAACAACGGATTAAATTTTTCGATAACGGGAATCACTTCATCTAGTAATTCTCCCCCCAAAAGCTGATACTTATCATTACAGCAAAAACTTACTGCAACAGGAAGATCAAAAACCTTTGCTGCTGCAAGCGCTGCAAGCGTTTCCCGAAGTGTAATCATTGTCTCTATCAAAATAAAATCTACCCCACCATCCTTTAAGTCTCGAACAATTTCGTAATGCTCCTTTTCTAATTCTTTTTGAGAAGGAGTTAATTCAGGAGAATAACAATCTTCTAGTGGCGCAACAGAACCAGCAATATATACATCATGGGATACCTTCACAGCGTTTCTCGCTTGTTGGGCAAGTTTGCATGCTAGTATTGTTGCTTCGCTTGCCTTTTCTCCAATCTCTTTTTTTGCAAAAGTTCTTTTTGTCGTTGCAAACGTATTGGTAATAATGATCTCTGCTCCGGCTTTTATATAATCTTCATAAATCTGTTGAACCACCTCAGGATGAGTCAACAATGCTTCGGCAGACCAGAGTGGCAAAGTTGTTGGGACTCCACGATTGAGGATTTCAGTCCCCATCGCCCCATCCATAAGGATAATTTCAGCATTTTTTAACCTTTTTATTAGTTTTTTATATTTCATAAACAATTATTGGTTCTCTCGTTGTTGACTCTGTCGCAGGAACAGCCAGATATTCGTAGACATGATGATGAACGTCAGGTAGAGTTCCATGATTCTCAGCAATCTGGCGACGTTCTTCTGCTATATAGGGATCAAGTGGAAAAAAATGTTCTCCATCGGGTGATTCAAAAAATCCTTCTCCACGTTGGGAATCTAATTCCGCTGCAAATTGACCAACAAAAGCAACTCCTGTATCAACATCTTGTCTAACAGGTAGCCTTGTTCTAAAAATCTCTTTAATTTGCCATCCGGTCTGTCTAAACAATCTATTCCTCACCAATGTAGGGACTCTCCCTGAAAGTGTTACTTGTACATCCGTACCAACTTCAGTTACTCTATTACGAAGAGCTTCTAAATATGCTGCATTCAGCGATAATCCATACTGATCAACACTCAAAGGACCAAGAGCTAAATCTCTTCCTCCATCAAGTGTATCTCGTGTAGCATCTATACCATCAGCAGTACTTATTGTTTCTGCTCCCGGAGCTTGTGGCAAACAGGCAAAATTCCATCCTTGATATAAGGTATCAGGATCTCTTGCCACTAGCTCATTTACTACCCCTCCAACCATAATAGAGAGTTGATTATCTGGCACTCCTGCAGAGAGTAAGTTTTGATAGGCTAAGACTGCACGCCACGGATCTATATCCACTCCGGTAACATGTATACCTCTTTCTAGAGTCTCACGAGTTACTCCCGCATAAAGAAGATTTCGACCGTCTCCGACTCCTGCTTCTGTACCATCTCTCCCACTAAAATTTCCTCTTTTTCTCCGCAACTTAATCACTTCACCTTTGAAAACACTCCAACCATCAGTTAGTGGAAAATCTTTTGTGAAATCTATTTCAATTATTTTAGACCCTACCTTTATGGGCGCACGACCAATTAGCCCATTCATTTGAGCTTCTGATCTATTTAAGACTTGTTGAACTGGTACAACTCTCTCTGCCATATATCCTTTTTAACAACAAAAAACCTCCCGAAAAAGGAGGTTATAAAACAAAAAAATTGTTTCCTCGCCGTTTGGCGGGCTAATCCTTCCCTTCGGATTGGGTGGAGCACCGTGTTCTGCTTTACAGAATCAGTTGCTGGATGGATCATCGAGCCAATTCTCTAACCATCACTCTTGATTATTTTTAATAATACTCCAAGATTTATATATTGTCAATCGAAAAGGTAACACAATACCACAAAAGTTTATATACTATAAACTGAATTATCTATTAAAACCAATACATGCTTATATTATATGTAAAACCAGTTACTTAAGTAAGTTACACTCGCTACAAAATATATTTAAAAAAGCTGTTTCCCATTACAATTATTTATAAACGCTTTTGTAATAATTGTTGCGCACTGATTGTTGCTCTTCCTCCAGGCTTTCTTGCCACTAATATAGCACTAAAGGATCCTATCTGAGATGCTGTATCATATCCTTTTCCTTTAAAATGAGGTTCAAACTCATCAGCTTTTGTTATGAATAACCCTTTGTGACCGGAAGTTATAGTTTCAATCACCTTGGTCATTACTATTCCTCCTGGTACTAAAACTCGATCAAGCGCATTTACAGTCTTTTGTCGTGAAGGTGTATACGTTATAGAATGGAGAGAGAGAACTCCTCCGATTGATTCGTCAGTAACGCCTGCTAAAAACTCTCCGGACGTTGTCAGATAAGGAACTTTATTTGGCTCATCAGTAGAATTATATGGAGCCACAAGACCAGTTGCAGTAAAATCAAGGCCTTCTCCCAAAGGATCTCCTGCTAATTCGTTAATACCAACTGCTTTTCCAGCACCAATATCAAGAATTTTGTTACTTTCTGTTTGGTATCGGACATACTCTAAAAAAGAGACTAAGCTTGGGAAACTCCTCATATAGTCTTTAAGATTTCTCTCTACGTTAAATCTACCGTTTTTTTCATTCGTAGCCATGCATCCTAAATACCATTCAATATAAGCATCGCTATTATAGATAGATTCTGACATACTTTATTATAGCAAAAACTATAGGATTAATATAGTAACTTTCTGATACATGCTTTGAACTGGTTGCAAAATATAAACTTAATCATCACTCTATTGCCGATCGAGTCACAACGAAACTTTCTCAAAACTGCAGATTTTAATAAAAAAATGGTTACAGCAATATCTATCCCCATTACAAATCTAACACAATCGCACAACCTGTTGTGACCAAAAACTTTACTAGTCGCCTACTCTGTCCGCCATAATTTGTAAATCTTATTTGATTAACAAAATAAACTAAAATACAATTTTTGTTAAATTAATATATTCTTTTTAAGAGAACATATTTTTATAAAAATGTTAAAGCTTCTTCAGAATTAAGGCTATATTTTGTCTTATAGCGTAATAATACAGACATCCAATCTTCGACTCCTCATATATGTCTAACGAAAAAAATAGACTATCTGTTGCAACAGATATATTCCCATCCGTTTTATGCAATGATGTAATAATTTTTGAGACCCACAGTTCCAATCACATTGCAAAAACCTCTGTTATTTTTATACGTTGTCTAAAAAATACGTTATGCATATAATATGGTAGATTTTTTGTAAAATCTGCTACAATAATTCTATGAGCGATGCCGTTACAAAACCTGTACTTTTGGTAAAAAAAGCTGACGCAAAAAAAGGTAGCCTGTGGAATCAATTAACCAATAAACGGATTATCAAACAACACGGTGGATTCGATATTCCTGAAGGTGATCTCCATGCAATTCCTAAATACGAAAATCCTGTATATCAGCAACAGGAAACTTCTGAAGCAACAAACGCTATGCTTTCTGATTTAGAAAAAGAAATTCAGCAACTCAAAGAAAAAGATAAGTCATCGTCCGTTTTCAACCATCCTTCGTATAACTCGTTACCACCTCATGATTCAGACAAGCATATTAACGACGATCTCTGAATACTACTATGGAACAACACTACGCAGAGCAGTCTATAATTCTACCAAGACAAAATACCAAACATGAGTCCACTACAATTAAAGAAAAACCTAAATTGAGTTACTTCACTCGTCTTTTTTTCGGACGACTCAATAGACAAAACTATCTTTTCGGTTCAACATTCTTTGTCTTGGTACCTATGATTTGTTTTCTCGTTGTCATTTTTAATATTTTGCTTTCACCTGATACTCTTACTATGCCGTATCTCGATCAAGCTATCCCAACACAAGTCGTCACCCCTAATGTACCAATTTTATCATTGCTCGAAAAGCCAACAAATGAAATATGGATTATTTTTGGTGTTCTTTTTATCATTCTCTCACTTCCCTATCTTTTTTCGTTACAAATTAAACGCCTACATGATCTCAATTTGAATGGCTGGCTATGGATGCTAAATCTAATGCCATTAGCTTCATTCTTCGTCGCACCTTTTTCTCAAATCAATAGCACTAATGAAATCCTGATAATAACTGCAAACTTTCTTTCGATTGTTGGGAGCTTCTTTTCAATCTACGTCTCGTTTTGGCCGGGAACCATTGGTCCTAACAAATATGGAGATAGCCCCATCCCCCGTACTAGCTTTTTCTCAGACATTATGCAGTTAAAATAAGTAAATTAAGGTCAGTATCGAAATATTCACGTTACCTCTACCACACAATTGAAACATAAATTGCTAGATTTAGAAAAAACAGTATCTCCTTCCATTACCTTCCAAAATACGCGTCGAGGATCTGTTTGGCAATTGGCCCCGCTTCATTTGAACCTTCACCAGAAGACTCTTTCAAAACCGTCACGACAATTTGAGGATTATATGCAGGTGCAAATAATGTAATCCACGCATGTGGTAAAGTAGTATCGCCACCATATTGAGCAGTTCCGGTCTTGCAGGCAACGGAAACATGACGATAATCAGCTGAAGCAGAGGCAACTTGATTAAAATTTTTCCCGTCAATTGCCAATTTAGAATTTTTCACAGCATAATTAAAAAGAGGCCAACCTACTCCACCTGGATTACATGCATCAATCATCCCCTGTCTAATCAGACTTACTGTCTTATCATCCAAAATATTATTCTTTTTCATAACAGGCGCAGTCTTGAGCAAATGTGGTATATATAAAATCCCATCATTAGCAATGATTTGCGTCCATGCATTCACTTGCAAAGGTGTCGTCAATAAATATCCCTGCCCGATACCATAATGATAGGTGTCCCCCAAGTACCATTCCTGCCCGAGAATTTTTTGCTTCCATTGTGTTGTCGGCACAACTCCTGAAGCTTCGCCACCCAAATCAATTCCAAGTACTGAGCCCAACCCCATTTTCTGTGCAAATGCAGATAATTTATCCACTGATATTTTTTCGGCAAGTTTGTAAAAAAAGATATCATTCGAACGAGCCAAAGCACTCACAACATTGAGCGGCTTTAATTCTTTGCGACCATAACTTGTATAGTACCAGTTAGCAAATGAGAAATCTCCAACTTTTAGTACACCAGTATCTTCAACCGTATAATTTTGATCAATGATATTTTGCTGAAGTCCCGCTGCTGCTGCGACAATTTTAAAAGTCGATCCTGGCGGATATACCCCTCCAATTACACGATTTAATAACGGTTGATTTTGTCCATCAGTAAGAATAGAAGCAATTGTTTTATACGAGCTATTAGTCGCAGGAATGTAGGTATTATCCAGTGTGAATAAATTCGGATCGTACGAAGGCTTGGAAACCATTGCCAAAATTTCACCATCTGGTTTTGAGACAATAATCGCACCTTTTTGAATATTTTTTGCCGCTTCATAAACAGCTTGCTGCAATTTTAAATCAATTGTTAACGTAATATTTTGACCTGATATAGGATCAGTTTGTCCTAACGAACGCATTTTTTGCCCCATGGCATTTACCTCAATCAACGCTTGACCATTCTGCCCATGCAGCACTTTTTCATATTCACGTTCGATTCCACTTTGCCCTACCCATGCATCAGGTTGATAACCAGCATAATCATTTGATACTAGCTGGTCTGGAGATATCTGACCGATATATCCCAACACGTGACTTAGCTCATCTTTATATGGGTATTGCCGCAGCGAATCAACTTGAATGCTCTTATTCCCTTTCGTAAGTAATGAAAGCGCTTCATCATGGCTCACTTGTTTAGTGGTACACTTTTGAGGAGTATTAATAGAACAATTTTCCGCTAGACTAAAACCTGGAATATTATAAACAAGCGGAGTATTATTACGGTCAAAAATTATCCCTCTCTGCGCCAGAACAATCTGAGTCCGGATGCGATTTGAATCAGAAAGCTGTTGATAATAACCTCCCTGCACTATTTGCACAGAAAAAAGATTAAGGAACAAAATAGCCCCAGCAAGGATAATTAACACTGGTAATAAATACCAGCGCAAACGAAGAGGCTTGGCATCTTCTTCATAATGTCGCCGTTTTATTTTTTCAGTCTTAATATGATCACCAAATGCAAATCCAACTTTCATAATTGATTATGATGAAGCTTTCTGTATAGCAATTCGAGAGATTCCATGTAAGATCACAGCAATAAGAGCGCTTATAACTGCTAATCCAAAACTGTTTTGATAATTAAAAATGATTAAAAAAAGTAGCGATCCAATAAAAGACGCTATCAAAACAAATGGATAGGAATTGATCTCATATTTCCTTTGATACAAAAGAATTAATAAAACAGCAGTGAGCAAAAAAATACTTGTCCCACCAATTGCACGGATTGCAAAGGCATCAAGTAGCATGCCTGCAAAAAAAGCAATAAGAAGAATTGCTGGCGTTCTTATGAAGATTGTCAGACAAACAAAACAAATAAATACTAACGGCAGAGTAGTCACAGTACCTTCGAGGAATAGTGAAATACATAATAAAATAAGCAAAATGTATACCATAAAATAATTCTTAGAGCATGCTTCCCTTTTCAATTTTTAAAGATTGAACAATTTAAAAATTGAATTAAAAATGAAAATTATTACTGAGTCATTACAAATACCATCCTGAGATCTGCAACATCAACTAAACTTTGAATTTTTGCGGCTTGAAACAGATTGCTTGCCTGTTTATCTACTGAAACTATTTTCCCAACAATGAGGTTTGGTGGATATCCATGACCTTGCAAATCCTGATCGCCTTTGGTCATAATGACATCATTTTTCTCGAGTTTATCAGAAAGGACTACATTGTCAAAAATACTCGTTTCGTCTTGTACTGTCACAATACCAACTGTTGCCGTTTTTGCTGTTTCAGCTGTAAAAGAAGTTGAGGAATCACTTAAGAGTACAACGACGGAAATATGAGGAGTTGTCTTCGCAATTTTTCCAATAAGATTATTTTTAAAAACAGCGATATCTCCCCTATGCACTTTATCTTGTTCACCTTTATCAATCAGTAAAGTATTTTGTTGCACTCCAATAACCTCTGCCGGTAGAAGTTTCTGTGGTATCGGAGTACTTGTTTGGAATTGATCATGCAGCGCTTGGTTATCTTTCTTAATTTCCTGCATCTGAGCAAGTTGTACTCGTAATTGGTTATTTTCTTTCTGAAGTTGCTGTTGTGACGTAAACATAGCGTCAGATTTAGAGCTGGATATAAATACCCACTTCTGAATTGGTAAAGTAATTGTTTGAAAAATAATATTTAGTGGGGTTTGAAAAAAGAAAAGGATCAGAAGCGAAATAATAAAAAAGAATGAAAAAATCAGAAAAACAGCCTTGATTCGTTTCATATTGCCTATTGTAGTCTCTTTATTCTCAAGAGGCAAGCCAGGGATCATTACACTTATGCTTGAAACTCTTTGAAAAGAAGGCTAGAGAAAATTATTGTCTTTCCGGTTAACACAATAATTTTGTTTCGATCATCTTGTATTCTACTACTTATCGCAAACCTCCTATAACCTTTACTCGTTCGAGAAGGTCAGTATCTTCCAAAACTTTACCGGTTCCCCGGACAACTGAAGTTAATGAATCATTTGAAACGACAACCGGCATATGAATACGCTCAGCCAAAAGCAAATCTAAACCTGAGAGCTGTGCTCCTCCCCCTGTAAGCAATACTCCCTGTTCCAAAATATCAGGTAAAAGTTCTGGTGGCGTTTCTTCAAGGACATCTGCAACGGCTTGGGTGATCTGAGAAAAAATCGGAGACAACGCTTCACGAATTTCAGCTTCAGTAATTTTCAAACTCCGCGGTAAACCTGTCTCAATATCTCGCCCTCTAATAATCATCATTTTTTCAAGATGAGGATTCCCTTCGGTAAGCTTTTCTTTTGTGCTTTCTAGTTTACTCTTAATTCGTTTTTGATAAGCACTTCCTATCTTCATTTTAATCTCCTCCGCAGTCCTTTCTCCAATTACCAACCCATGTCGCAACCGAATAGAATGTACGATTGTCTGATCCATATCGTCACCAGCGAGCTTAATTGATCTGCCAACAACAATGCCACCAAGAGAAATCACTGCAATTTCAGTTGTTCCACCGCCAATATCAACCACCATTGACCCTTTTGATTGAAAAACTGAAATACCTTCCCCAATCGCAGCTGCCATAGGTTCTTCAATTAAATACGCTTCTCGTGCACCAGCAGATAATGCTGCTTCCCATACTGCACGGCGTTCCACTTCAGTCACTGCCGAAGGAATGCCAATAACAACTTTGGGACGAGCTAATAAGCGAGGAAGCGCCCTTCCCATTTCATGAACTTGCTTGATGTAATGAGCAATCATTGCTTCTGTGGCATCAAAATCTGCAATCACACCACCTCGAAGAGGACGAATAGTCAAAATAGATGCTGGTGTTTTGCCAAGCATTTTTTTAGCATCGGTCCCTATTGCTATGATACGTTTAGTCTTTCTATGTTTTGCCACAACCGAGGGTTCCCGAATCACAATGCCTTTTTCTTTTACGAAAACCAACGTATTTGCAGTGCCAAGATCAATACCGATATCATGAGAAAATAAGCTAAAAAATTTATTAATAGGAGAAAAAATCATAGAGTCTAGCGTCTAGGTTATTTTTTTATTACTACACCCTAAACGCTAAACCCTAAACGCTGACGTTATTCTACCAGCTTGCTCATGTTTTGCCAATATGATAGGATAAATTAGCTATATATTACCTTGCTAAATGAAACTTATTACTTATTGTAACAAAGTTATTGAATACTCCTTTTACTCTCTCTTTTTTCTTGTGCCGCTTGCTTTTTCAGGTGATACCTCAGAACTTTTTGAACTCAATAAAATGTGGCTCACTTTTGGAATAACTGTCATAATTAGCGCTACATGGGTAACAAAGATGGTTCTACAAAAAAATATTTCTATCCAGAAGACTCCAATTGATATCTTCATTCTGCTTTTTCTTACTTCACAAATTATTTCTAGTATCTTCTCCTTTGACCAGTATATCTCACTGTGGGGGTATTATTCACGATTCAACGGAGGTTTATTCTCAACGATTTGCTACATCATTCTGTATTATGCCTTTGTCACTAATTTAACTGTAAAGCATGTTTTTAAAACCCTCCTCGTCAGTCTTTTTTCAGGGTTAGCTGTTGCGTTGTGGGGATTCCCATCGCACTTCGGGGCTGATCCAACATGTTTGGTATTCCGAGGTAATTTGGATACCTCCTGCTGGACTGATGCATTTAAACCTACCATCCGCGCTTTTTCTACATTGGGACAACCTGCATGGCTTGCAGCTTATATGGCTTTCTTGATACCTGTATCAGTAGCATATGCACTGAAAAATAAAGCAAAAATGAACACAGCCATCGCTTTTTTATCACTCGCAGTTTTCTTATATCTCCTACTTGTTTTTTCTGATACGAGAGCAGGTTTTATCGGATTTTGGATAGCAAATATTATTTTCTGGGCAGCACTCTTCTTCAAAAAAATCTATTCACGACAATATTTCTTAAGAGTATTCTTCCTTGTTAATTTCCTTTTCGTGCTATGTAGTTTTATTTTTGGCAGCCCTCTTGGGACATTAAATAAATATACATTACCTTACATCATAACAGCGACGACATCAACTCCAGCTGCATCTACAAAACAATCATCACCACCTGCACAGGCAGGAGGATCAAGTCTTGATGATAATATCACGGATTCAGGGACGATTCGCCTTCTTGTTTGGCAGGGCGCTCTACGAGCATGGGAAAATAATCCTCTTTTCGGCACTGGTGTCGAAACATTTGCTTTTGCTTATTACAAATATAAACTACCTGCTCATAACTTAATTTCTGAATGGGATTATCTTTACAACAAAGCACATAATGAATATCTTAACTATCTTGCTACAACAGGATTTATTGGATTAGGTACTTATCTTAGTTTTATTGGGATATTCTTTTTTGTAACTTCCAAACAACTAATAAAGCAAAGAGGAATTTATAAACCTGCCGCGTTAAAAGTGCAGTCAGGAAATGCTTCTGAGAAAAATAATACGATAGTGATCGTTACCTTTGGCTTGTTAGCGGGATATGTCTCGATGTTAATCACAAATTTCTTTGGCTTTTCTGTTGTCATCATTAATCTTTATATTTTCTTAGTTCCAGCATTTGTTTTTATGTTGTTGGAACTGCTCGATGAGAACCGCCACTTTATTTTCCCAAGGGATGCATTTCAAGATATAAAAGATAATAATGTTACCCCTTATCAATGGACTGCTATTACTATTTTTATTCTGATTGCAGGCTGGATGCTTCTTGGACTTATCTGGTACAGACAAGCGGATATTGCCTATGCGCTGGGTAATAATTTGGATAAAGTAGGCCAATATCAACAAGCATATCCACAACTTGTACAGGCTGTACAAATGATTCCTAACGAGCCTGTGTATAAAGATGAATTATCAATTAATTTGGCAGCATTAAGCGCAGGGCTCTATGCACAAAAAGATAGCATACAAGCCACTCAATTAGCCCAAAATGCAATTGCCCTTAGTGATGATGTGGTAAATAACCATCCTAACAATGTTATCTATTGGAAAGACCGTGTCCGCCTCTTCTATACTCTTTCAGCAACCGATACAAAAAATGGAGCAATGTATCTAGGACAAGCAATAAAAGCAATCAATGCGGCAAAAATACTTGCTCCCACAGATGCAAAAATTGCATATAACCAAGGAGTATTATATGGACAAGCAGGCGATTTCTCTCAAGCAATTCAAATGCTTACTAATACTATTAGATTGAAAAAAGATTATCTTGATGCATATGTGGCACTTGGACTGTTCTATCATGAGATAGCTGTTGATAAAAATAGCAAAGTTATCAATCAAGATATGCAACAAAAGGCTATCGATACTTATAGTTATATCCTTAAAAACCTCACTCCAAATAACAACGCAGTGAAAAAAAGCTTACAAGATTGGCGTACAAGCCAATAGGACTCGACATAAAATATCTTCAGAAAAATCACTAATTTGTGTAAGGTATTTTTTCTGAGCACTACATGAGGTATAATAAGCACTATGAAGATTGTGCAAGCACCAAATCAAGTTCTTTCCCAGATTGCAGCACCTGTTGAAAAGGTTGATAAAACAATCAAGAAATTACTTCGAGACATGGAACATACACTTGTTAACCAGAGTGATCCTGAAGGAGTCGGACTCGCAGCTCCACAAGTTGGGAAATCCTTCAAGATTTTTATCGTCAAACAAGATCATGACGCGCCGTTTATAATTTTTATCAATCCAATAATTGAAAAAACTTTTGAAAAACCTACTGAGAAAGCTATTGAAATCAAACAAAGTAAAAAAACTGCTGCAAAGAAAAAAACAAAAGTTGAGAAAGGGGTACAACTTGAAGGTTGCCTTTCGCTTAAAGATGTATGGGGAGTTGTCAAACGGCCCTACGGAGTTGTTCTTACCTATCAAGATGAAACTGGAGTCAAGCACAAAGGAACATTCGACGGTTTTCTTGCTACAATCATCCAACATGAAGTAGATCATCTCAACGGTATTTTGTTTCCTAAACGAGTACTTGAACAAAAAAAATCGCTTTATCACTCAATAAAAAATAAAAAGGGTGAAGTTGAATTTGAGGAAATTGAAATCTAAATGAGAATTGTATTCTTCGGAACTCCAAAAGAAGTTATTCCAGTCTTAAAAAATTTAATCAAACATTTTGAAGTCGTTGCAGTTATTACCGCCCCTGATCAAAAATCTGGACGAAAGCAATTTATTACTCCACCAGCAATCAAAATCGTTGCTCAGCAGCTTACGATTCCTGTTTTACAGCCAAAACAATTATCTGAATCAGTTAAAAATATCACAAAACTGAAGGCAGATCTCTTTGTTGTTGCAGCTTACGGAAAAATAATCCCAGAAGCGATTTTAAAACTTCCAAAACTCGGCGCAATTAATATTCATCCATCCCTCTTACCCAAATATCGTGGCCCCACACCAATTCAAACTATATTGCTCAAAGGTGATCAAGTATCAGGAGTTACTTTTATACAAATGGATAAACAACTAGATCATGGTCCCATTCTGCACCAAATTCTTTTTACCTTAGAAAAGACAGACACCTTTGAATGGCTCATGCAGAGCAAATTTGCTCAAGCAGCCGTAATATTACCACAAGTGATTATTGATTACGCTTCCAAAAAGCTTAAACCCTTACCTCAAGATGATTCACAGGCTACTTTCACAAAAATGATTAAAAAAGAAGATGGCTATGTTGATCTAGATAATCTTCCAGACCCAAAGCAGCTTGACCGAATGATCCGAGCATATTATCCATGGCCAACTGTTTGGACAAAAGCATTGGTACATAATCGTGAAGTACGGATTAAATTCCTGCCAGAAAAAAAACTACAAGTTGAAGGGAAAAATCCAGTGAACATTAAGAACTTTATTAACGGGTACCCTGAATTAAAATCAATCAAAAAAAATTTTTCTTAGCCTCAAGTAAAATTGCTACAGAATTACTTTTGACAAAAAACGTTTTTTCCTAGAGTCTATGTGAAAGTACATCACTTGATAGGTTGAACTTTTTGCATTATCTCATAAGGTTTAAAAAAACCAAGCATTTTCTGGGTTTATTGTTTAACCCAAACTCTATCTCAACAATATCTTTATCTGAATAGACATCAACACTGAAACCTTTAGGAATTACTCTTCTAATCCTTCCATTCGTGTTTTCAATAGCTTCCCCCGAAGCACATTACAAGAGATGCCCTCATGATACAATTGGGGCTATGTTCAATATTCACAAGCAACAATGAAAAGAACAAACTAAAAAGTCCTTGACTCTCAGAGCTAAAGCATATAAAACAGGCAATATTGAAACATCCTCTGAATCATACAGTCTACTTGCTGGAATGTTTAAATAAAACGGGTATTCTTTTTTATTTACTAAATTTTTGCTAAATAGCGTTAAGCAGTTACTTGTGGAACTGTTTCCGTAGGAATCTCAATAGATTCACTTATTTTGATTTTTTTAATTACTCGGAGACATTTTGTGCACAGCTTGAGACGAACAAAACCAGTTGTTGTTTGAATACGTGTGCTATGCAAATTTGGTTTAAATACTCGTGGAGTGCGACGTTTAGAATGAGATACATTATGCCCATACATGACCCCTTTACCACAATACATACATTTCATTGCCATAGGCAGATATGATATCATATTAGCAACATTTACTCAAGTTAGTAAACTGTAATTCGTATGGTAATCTTTTTTGCAATTCTCAGTATCATTATTTTAATCTATTCTTCAATTTTGCATGAAATTATGCATGGCTATGTCGCCTATCGTCTTGGCGATCCGACAGCAAAGCTTTTAGGCCGTATTACCCTCAACCCACGATCACATATTGATCCTTTTATGACGATTCTAGTGCCACTGCTCACTTATTTTGGCTCAGGGGGTACATTTATTTTTGGTGGAGCAAAACCTGTCCCCGTTGACCAATTTAACCTACATGATGGATTAAAAGATCTTGCAATTGTCTCTGTTGCTGGACCATTGACCAATATTCTTCTTGCAATCATTGCAAGTCTTTTTGGACACTTATTCTTCCCTGGATTAAGCTTTAATGAACTCATGAACTCAGGAATTTTAGGTTTTCTCCTTGGGACAATCATTAACTGGAATTTATTATTAGCAATATTAAATCTTTTACCAATCCCACCCCTTGATGGATCAAAACTCTTTGCCTTAGTATTACCTGAGAAAACTGCAGCATCATACCTTGCAATTGGCAATGGTGGAATTGGATTATTGATCCTTATTTTTCTTTTTTACTCCCCCATCGGCGGTTTTTCGCTCTCAAAAATTTTGCTCACCCTTATCTCCTCCTCACGGACACTCTTAGGTTTCTAAATAACAGTTACTCAAGGAATCGAACTATTTATCGAGTATTTGCTCCTAGTCTTTCTATTTCAAACAAATTATTATTTACTAAAAAGTGGCTTTTTTACTTGACTTTTTGGGATTCCAGAAATATACTAAACATGCTCTTTGATATTGGGATTGGTTGTATTATTTTTCTCTACTTCTACATTCCTGAGGTACTGTCTAGGGTAAAAACCTTGATAGAACGAGGTCGATTTTACACCTTGCTGTGGTAAGGTGTATAACCTTCCTATTTGTAACTTTGGGAAAAAGACCAACCAATGCCATATCAATAGAGCATTAAACTTATATCTTCTTAACATAGTATTGGATATATTTTTCTCTTTTTATTTAACGATAAGTAAGTAACTATTCAGTTGTTTTCGAGAGCAGAGGTAATATACCTGTGAAGGGTTGGAATAATTGGTTGGTTTTTCATTTTCATTGTTTGTATGATACTCATGTTAATTGCATGAGTCTTTGCCCCTTGTTTGCTTCGTGAGCCA
>DATMOG010000021.1:0-3005 GCA_035568375.1 Candidatus Sulfotelmatobacter sp. | reverse complement strand
TTGACCATTTTTCCACAACACTTGCCAATTTATGTGCTACAATTAATCTATGAGCGATCCCTGGGATGTATTAAGTACCACATTTGATACCACCAAAAATGAATCTGATATCCCCTCACATGTTGCAGATAATATTCTTATTGCATGGCCATTAATCCTTGATTTCATAAAAAAATATGCACCAATGGAAGAAAATATACGTGTATTAGAATATGGGTGTGGAAGTGGCGGTTTTGCTTATAAACTACATACGTTTGATTATCAAGTAACTGGTGTTGATTCTTCCAAAGAAATGATAAAAAAAGCCACAGTAGCATATGGAGATCAAGTAGATTTTTTACTTGGTGATTCTACCGTCTTATCAAAGTTGAAACATTTTTCAATAATTACTTCTATAATGGCATTGCAATTTATTGAAAATATCGAAGAAACCCTTCAAGACTTGGCAAATATATTAGAACAAGACGGACTACTCATATTTGCGGTACATAATCCTGCACAAATAAAAGAATACCTCCAAAAAGGCATTCTCTTTGAGGAATTTGACTCAGTTGAGAATCCAAAAAAAGGCATATTACATTTAGGAAAAAATAAAATTCCTATCTTTATCCGGACTGCGCAAGAATATACTCAATTATTACAACCCATAGGATTTGAACAATTACTTGAAGCGTATCCCCCATTCACCAAAGAATTTTCAGAAAAGTATCCTATTGTTGATCCAACAAGCGAGCCAGAATACCTCATCTTAGGATATAGAAAAACAGTATCTTCTTAGCTCGACAAGAGAAAACAAACATATTACAATAACACCATGTCTAAAACCACCACCACACTCTTTAGTATCCTTCTTATTTTTATTGCTATATTCCTTTACGTACTATTAGACGTAAAACAAAATCCGATTATTACCTCATTAACACAATCTGCTAGTATACCAACTACTGCACCCAATACATCACTCTCACTAGCAACAACGACGCAATCCGCACAAAATGGCCAAACAATTACTGCCGCTGTTCTTATCCAGAATCTCTCTCCAGATATAGCTCTTGCACAGCTTGAGATTGCTTATGATCCATTAATAATAACAATCGATGACATCTCTCCTGGCACGTTTTTTACCAATCCTACTATTGTATTGCAAAAAATCGATCCAGTTGCTGGCAGAATTTCCTTTGCTTTACGCTGTCCTGCAAATGAAACAACAAACGCAATCGAAAATTGTATCAATATTACTTCACCTACTGTAGCAAGAATTACAATGACTATAAGTCCTTATACAGCTAAAAATGTCGCGGAGTTATCTTTTCTTCCCAAAACTGTCATCCGTATCCATACCGGCAAAGACATTTTGCAGCAGATAAAAGGATTACGGCTAACCATTAGTAATCCTAATGCTATTCATGTAAATACTGCACCACAAGTGACACACTATATCCATTCAGCACCTAGGCGATAATTACTAATATATTACTGATAAAATTTCTGCAATGCAACGTTAGTGGATTGTTGTGAGGTATGTTACTTGAGGTTGCTTGTTTTTGTAGGAAACGGTGTATATGGGGAGCCCTTTTGCGATATTGTGCAATGTTGCCTGAAGTTGAATATCTGCTTCCATTTTCATGTCTTCAAACGTAACTTCTGGAATTTCCATTTCCCTTACTAATTGCTTCATAAATGCCTCATCACGTTTCTTATCATAAATAAAATACATCATATGCTCTTTGGGTTCCATTGCATTTACGGTATGAGTACTATCATCAATAATCAGAACTCCACGTTCTGAATGTTCCCCATTCAAATTCACCATTTCAACAGTATCACTAATAGCTGCAAGATTTTTTGCATAAGCAATAACTTTCTTAACATCACTACTTTGAACATCATATGGCTGACGAAGTTGCCATTGAGATGCTTTTGAAAGATGCCCACATCCAATAAGTGTCTGATGCAGATGATTTCCACTTCGTTGTTCAGGATCGGCATGATGATCAGTATGAATACAAAAAGCGCCGTGCATTTTTTGATTGATCACTTTATATACGGCATTAAAACACTGTTCAGGAGTTAACTTAAGCTTCTTTTTATGATTAATTGCCATAAGTGCCATCACATAACCGCAATCACCACCAGCACGAGCAAGCATTCCCTGAGCTGTATCGGGTGGATATCGTCCATCAACACATTTCCTTCCTTCGTGCGCAGCGACAGTATTTTTCTTCACATACGCAACCGTTGCTTGCAACTCTTCCTGCGTCGGATTATGTTGTAAGTTCACCTTGCCAAACCGCAGGTGGAGACGATTAATAACCGGAATGTCATTTTTTATTTGCCTTAATGTAACCATAATAACAAAAAATAAGGCTACTCTCGTAGCCTCACTAAACTAACTATCAGATTAACTGACGGCATAAAGCTTAAAAGCTGCCTTAAAATACATAAACTTTCTCATTTCTAACCTGATTATAACAAAACTCTTACAGAGCACAATAGACTAATTTGTCTATTTCCGACGACTGTAGTGGCATTAATAATAACGAAATTTTAAGGGATTTTGTGCTGATCTTTTCCTTTTGCGCCCCAGGTGATTGATTCACCTTTGAGGTACGTAATTACGGTAAGAATTGCTGAGAATAACAAAAAGCGCGGGAAAAAATTAATTATCGTATCACTCACTGAATGAAAATTTCCAGCTATCTGTAGAAATGATTGTGCAAGGAAAGCCAAATATAGGAACAAAATAACCCACCCTTTCCAATTTGCAGGATGCCATCCATAACCTGATTTATTTGCTTGAAACCAATACTGATTCTTCATATCTATTTTATTATAACAACATATTGTTTAGTAACACAATAAAGGTAACTATTCAGTTGTTTTCGAGAGCAGAGGTAATATACCTGTGAAGGGTTGGAATAATTGGTTGGTTTTTCATTTTCATTGTTTGTATGATACTCATGTTAATTGCATGAGTCTTTGCCCCTTGTTTGCTTCGTGAGCCA
>DATMOG010000020.1:0-5679 GCA_035568375.1 Candidatus Sulfotelmatobacter sp. | reverse complement strand
CATGATTTATTAATTCGATGATCAGTCATTCTATCCTGAGGAAAATTATATGTTTTAATTTTTTCTGACCGATCGCCGCGTCCAACTTGTGTTAAACGAAGCGATGCAATTTCTTTTTGACGTTTAGCGATTTCTTGTTCCCATAATCTCGCACGAAGTAATTTCATCGCGATTTCACGGTTTTGATTTTGTGACCTTTCCGTTTGCGTAGCGACAACAATGCCTGATGGCTTATGTTTTATACGTACTGCTGTTGAAACTTTATTTACATTTTGTCCACCATGTCCACCAGAACGGAACGCTTCAAATTCAATATCATCAGGATTAATATGTAAATCGATATCTTCAAGTTCAGGCAAAATTGAAATTGTTGCTGTGGATGTATGAACTCTTCCACGTTTTTCTGTTGCAGGAATTCTTTGAACGCGATGGACACCAGCTTCATGTTTAAAGACACCAAAAGCGCCACTATGTCCTGAAATTTTAATAACATCATCTTCAAGCTGTTCGACTTGGAATCCTTTTCTTTGTGCAGCGCGGATATACATATTTAGTAGTTCTGCAGCCCATAGCTTTGCTTCGTCACCACCAGCCGCACCACTTATTTCAAGGAGAATGTTTCGTGAATCGTAATTTTCTTCATTTTTGGTAGTGGAAGCCTGGAGGTTTTCTTCAATTTCTTGTTTTTGTTTTTCCAAATCTGCTATTTCTTCTTTTGCCAATTCTGCCATAGCAGGATCCTCAAGAAGCGTACGAGTTTCTTCAATTTTTTGTTCTAATTCTTGAACTTGTATGTAGCGATAGTCATTCATAATACTTGGTAGGATTTTAGCTTAGCATACATTTATGATAGCAAATAATTGCTATAGAAGATAAGCTGTGGATTTGCTACTTGACTCCCATGAGCATTTCTCGGAGTGACTTGGGGCCTTCTTGCTGTCTTTTCTTTTCTTCAACTTTTTTAGTAACGACTTTTTTATAATCATTTGCTTTTTGTTGTTTGGTTTGGAATTTCTGAATTCGGGATGCTGTATCAACAAAACGCTGTTCTCCGGTGTAGAAAGGATGGCATTTGTAGCATAATTCAACATGGATAATTTGCTTTGTTGAACCAACGGTAAATTTGTTACCACAAACACAGACTGCTTGTGCGTCTGCATAATATGTTGGATGTGCATTTGCTTTCATAGCTACAATTATACCGTAATCCTGCCTATTTGACAAGCAACATATATATCAGAAATTATGTATAACATCTAACATGATTTACGCAGTAGTTTTATGGTAAAAATAGAGAAGTCTTTATACTGATTCAGGCTAGAAATCATCTTTTTGAGTAACTAGGTGATGAAAAGGATGATAGTGAAGTTTTGCCTCAGCGATAATTAATCCGAAAAAAACAAATAGACTTCCGAGTAGATAAGGAAAAGTAATTTGTTCATGGAGGAGCGGGATCGCAATTAATGCTGTTACAACTGGACCAAGGAGTGTAAAAATACCAATTTCATCGGTTTTAAGATACTTAACAGCATAGTTATAAAAAGATTGTCCTAAGACAGATGAAAAGAGCGCACTATAGATAATGCCAAAAGTTCCACGAAAATCCAAAGTAGCAAGTGAATTAGCAGTCCTTGTTTCATAAAGAAATTGTGGGAAAGTGGTTATTGTAGCAAGTAAAAACATCCAAAATAAAAGCGTTGATGGAGCATATGAGAGTTTAAATTTTTTAAAGAGCAGTGTATAACAAACAAGCGATAAAATTGACAAAATAAAGAACATATTGCCAATAATAAAGCCTTGCAGAGGCATATGATCAACTGGTCTTACGACAATAATGAGGACGCCTAATAAACTTATAATTGTGCCCATAACTTCTTTTCGTCTGGGAATTTCATGGAAAAAAATAATTGAGCCAATAATAAGAAATATTGGCATTGAAGAGGCAATAATAGGAGCATTGATGCTTTCAGCAAGCGTTAATCCAAGATATGCAAAACTGAGATTAAAGGTGAGTCCTAGTAGTGTTAGCAAAAGTATTTTATAGAAATCCTTAAATTTAATTTTTAGCTTTTTTTTAACAATTGGTAACATAATAAGTGTTGCGAGAAGAAATCGAAAGAACAGAAGTGTAAACGGTGGAGTTTCTGCTAAGGACCATTTTAGGATAGGAGCTGCAGCACTCCAGATACTTATGCTGATAATCACAGCAAGAGCACCGAGTTGATGTTTTGTAAGTTTCATGGACAGGTAGTTATTTTTTTTGTGTTTCTGTTATGACATTCTCCAATGTCATTTGATGTTGTTCTCGTGTTTGTAAGTTTTTCAACGTTACTATATTTTTTGCAGCTTCTTCCGGTCCAATGATGACGACGTAAGGAATCTGTTTTTGGTTTGCATATTTAAGTTGTTTTTCGAGTGAATTTTTTTCTTTGATTTCACCAAGGTAGAGTTCAGTGTTAGTGTTTTCGTTTCTTAGTTTGGAAACTATTTCGAGAGATTTTTGTTTTGTTTCTTCAGAAAAAATGGTGACAAGCACTCTTGTTACTGAATTTGCTAAAGCTTCAGGAAAAAGTTTGAGTGCATCCATAGCTTCAATGACTCGATCAAACCCAAAAGCAAAACCCACTGCAGGAATTTGTTTTCCAGCAAACATGCCAATAAGATTATCGTATCGTCCACCACCACCTACTGATCCGATAGGATATCCTTCTACTTCAATTTCGAAAATAGTACCGCTGTAATAGTTAAGCCCTCGGGCAAGTGTCGGATCAAATATCGTTTTAGCCTTTAATTTAGGCTGATCCTCTAGATAGAGTGAAATGTCTTGTAATGTATCAGTCTTTTCCTGACTTTGAATAAGTTGTAACATTTCTTTTGCACGCTCTATCAAAAGGCCTTTTTTAACTAGTTCTTCAATAACACCATCTACGCCAATTTTTTTCAATTTGTCTACGGCAACAACTGCATACTCCATTTCTTGTTTTGTCACAAAACCGTTTGTAATCAGTTCTGAAAAAACTCTTCGGTCATTCATTAAAATCGTAAATTTTGAAAAACCTAATGCTTCAAGAGATTTTGCTGCAGTTGCAATTATTTCTGCATCGGCAAGAGGGGAGGATGAGCCAATGATATCAGCATCACATTGAAGAAATTCACGATATCTTCCTTTTTGTGTATTCTCAGCACGCCAGACGGGTTGGATTTGGTAACGTTTAAAAATAGTTGGCAATTCATTTTGATATTGCGCAACGACACGAGAGAGGGGAACGGTTTGATCATAACGCATAGCGACTCGGCGTTTGCCATTGTCTTCAAAACGATATAATAATTGGTCACCCTCTTCACCATATTTCCCGGTAAGAATTTCTTCATATTCAAGTGTTGGCGTTTCAAGTGGCTCAAATCCAAACGACTCAAAGACAGCTTTGAGTTTATTAATGACATATTGTCGCTTTCGTGCTTCTTGTGGTAGAAAATCTCTGAAGCCTTTTAATGTTTGTGGTTTGATCATGCCTTAATGATATCATATTGTTGAGGGATTTCGAAGATAGTAGGCAAATTATTTTTCTGAATTAACAGCTGTTTTTATAGCGGAGCCACCTGAAGCGATGCTTGTTCCGACTGCATAGATACCTATTCCCAAGGCCATTAGGAGAGCTTTTAATATTGCCAAAATTTTATTGTCTCGAAGTACTGTAGGATTGGCTTCTCCTTTACCGGCAAGTGCATCAAGATCTAGCTTGAATTTTTCTGTTATTTCTCCTAATGCAAAATTGAAGGCCTTTTTCCCATCAAGTGTTATTCCTGCTTCTTGAAATAGTGCAATCATTTTAGTTTGCAATTCTTTTGCTTGTGTTACCTTTTCCATGATAGCTTTTCCAGATTCCGGATCAGCATCGATAAGGTCAAAGAGCATTTTCCCTTCTTGACTATCAGGATCTACTCCCAAAGCAATTAAAGATTCTTTTGTAGTAGGGGGTTGATTTGTTTCTGCAGTAGTTGCTGCATCTGCCTTAGCATGTTCCGGAATATTGTGAGGTATATCTTTTTCTGAGGCAGTATCATGTTGTGAAGTTGTTGCTATTGGTTCGGGTGCTTGTGCTTCAGTTTGAGGAAGGGGTTCTTGTAATTTTTGTATTTGTGCAGCATATTCAGCTTTATTAATAGTCCCATTTTTAAATGAATCATAAATGGCATCAAATTGTGCGTGTTTGTCAGCAAGTTCACTTTGTGGGTTTACCGCTTCGGAAGTAGATGTTGTTTTTTCTCCTGCAGCAGATGTGGCAGTGATAGTATCTGGTGTTTCTGATTGATGAGAAGCTTGAGTAGCTTCTCCGCTTTTTTGTTGTGTCTGTTCACCAGTGTCAAAGCGTTCCTGACGTCTTGTTTCCCATCTCTTTTCTAATTTTTGATTCATTCGTGAGAAAAAACCAGTACTTTCCGTTGCATCTTCTGATTTAGCTTCATCTTGAATTGTCCCAACTATGTCATCTGTCTTATTAAGTTGTTCAACAAATGTATGTGTTACTTGATCAATTTTTGCTGGCTCTTGTGTGGCTGCTGCCTTATCAAAGTCACCTGCTGCTAAAGCTTGTAATTCTGCTTCTGGATCTTTTGCATTTTTTTGGAATGCTGATCGAAGTCTTTGAGCAACAGCTTTTGCTTGTTCCGCTTTCTTCGCTAAGAAACCCTGCGATTCTTGTTGATTTTCAGTAGCCTCTGCATTCGGTCCTTCTTTTGCTATAGCTGCGGGTGGCGCTATCTGTGCTTCAGCTGCCATTTGGTGCATCTCCTTTCGCAATAGCAAGGGCATGTTCTATCTGGCCATTTTTTATATGTTCACTCATTAAGGTTAGTTTTTTTTGTCGTTCGTTTTCTTCATAAGGTTTGGCGTATTTTAAATAAAGTCCATTTGTTTGGTTATGTTCTTTGCTCAGTTTATATAATTTTTCTAATAAATCTTTTTGATCTTGTAGTGGAAGGAGGGACAGAAAATTTTGTGCTAATTTTTTTGCCTGATCTATATCAAGATTATTTTGTTCCAGGTTTTGGATAATAGTTTTAAGTAACTCTTGTTCTACATCGATAGTAACAGTTTGCATTGATTGAGCAGTCATATAGTAACTATAGAGGAGAATCAGTGCTTTTTGCAAGTGACAAGCTGGAATAAGTCATTTGATTATCTCTTGTAAATTTTTTGGAGCATTTGTGAGCTGTATCAGTTTATTATTCTCAAGAGCAAAGAGATCTTCAATGCGAATACCGAATTCTCCTGGGAGATAGATGCCTGGTTCAATCGAAAAAACCATACCTGATGTAAGAATATCTTTTGAACTTGGTGTCAAACGTGGTTTTTCGTGAACATTGAGTCCAATTCCATGACCAATCGAATGGGGGATAGGCGGAAAGTCTTGGGAAATAATATAGTCACGGGCAACTTTATCGATTTTTGAAGCTTTGATTATAGAATGAGATGTGAGTGCATCAATTGCTTTATTTTGAGCAGTTAACACTGTTTCATACACTTTTTTTTGTTTATCAGTCGCTTTGCCAAAGAAAATTGTTCTTGTCATATCTGAACAATAATTGTTTACTGTAACACCAAAATCAAAGAGCACCAGAGAGTTTTTTGTAAGTTTGGTATTTGTTGGCATATGATGGGGCTGAGAAGCATTCGGG
>DATMOG010000019.1:0-26280 GCA_035568375.1 Candidatus Sulfotelmatobacter sp. | reverse complement strand
CAACATTGAATAATCAAGCTGGCATATCGACGTGCACAGGTTCATGGAATTCAGGGTATCAACTTTCAAAAGATGTCAATAACCGGATAACGATTTATGCACCAAATGCATATGTAGGACCGATTCAAGTCACTCGCTAATTGAATAAAGTATGAGTGTTTTAACCACCAGTCGGTGGTTTTTGTGTTTTAATAGGCATTTTTATTATGGCTACGATTTTATTAGCTGAAGATGATCTTTTTTTAAGAGATATTTATACTGAAGTTTTAAGTAATGAAGGATTTATTGTTTCAGTCGCAATTGATGGGGAAGAAGTATTACAAAAGCTTAAGCAAGGGAGTTGGGATCTTGTTTTAATGGATGTAGTAATGCCTAAGATGAGCGGAATAGAGGTATTGAAAAAAATTGCAAACGAACCTCCTCAGAAATATGCTCATCATATTGTTTTAATGACAAATTCGGATGATATAAAAAGTTTTGATGAAGTACGAGATATAACTGATGGTTATATCTTGAAAAGTTCATTCACTCCAGGGGAACTCGTTGAAAAAATTAAACAATACCTCAAAAATTAGTAATTATTTTTTCTTTGGATGGTTCTGTCAGTTGGTTTTTAAACCAATCAACCCAAGGGTTTATAGCAGGATTCTGTTTATATGCAAGGCTAAGATAAAGGGTAAGGAAACTTCCATAGATAAGTACTTCGAGAAAGTCGTCATAGAGTGATTGTCCACTTGTTGTAAATTCGTGTACAGGATAATTATTTTTTCTTACAACTTCAATCGTTAATTCTACCCGTTTTTTAATTTTATCTGAATAATTTGGAGAATTAAAAATAATAAAGTGTAGTGGAGCACCAGTAGGGAACTGCAACCCTTCCATTAAATGATGATTTAAATCAGGAATAAGGAAAAATGATGAAAAGACCTTGCTCGTTTCATTGAATTGATTACGGAGAATTTGAGCATTCCCCGAAAGATGTTCTGCTGAAAAAATAATAGGAATTTTGTTGATGAATATTTCGTAATCATGCAGAGCTTGTTGTTTGACTTCAGCAAATTTTTCTTTCATTCTGTTAAGCGCCTGTGAAATTTCTTCCTCTTCAATATTGATCACATTTGCTTTATTAAGTAATCCAATTAGTCCAAGTATAGTATATCCAGCTCCAAGTCTTGGGACATTGCCTGAATTTAGCTTCCCATCAAAAATATATGCTGGGATATTATTATCTTTGGCAAATTCAGCAAGTGACCCTCCTTTGGTTAAGATTATTATCATTGCCTCTTTTGCTTTTGCTTCTTCTGCACACGAGAGAACTTCTTCAGTTGTTCCAGAATAGCTTGTGAGGACGACAAGCGTATCTTTTCCAACATAGTCAGGTAGAAAATAGTCGCTAATAATTTCGGTTGGGAATTGAAGCTCAGTTCCAAGTAATGATTTTAGTACGAGCGCTCCATAAATTGACGCGCCCATACCACAGAAAATAACAGTTTTGATTCCTTCAAGTTTTGGTATATCTAGATTAGTTACCTGTTCCCATGCCGCTTCACATTGTTCAAGAATTTTTTCTGTGATGCCAATGGTATCAACCGGATCAAGCTTTTTTATTTCGTCAGTATTATTAAGATTAAGCATAATTATTTTTCTCCTCGTTCTTTTTTTCGTTGTTCGGGTGTTTCATTAGGCCTTGCATAATCATCTTCAAGACGCCAAGTTGTGCCACCTTCAGGCATTGAGACTTCAGCAATGTCGCATTCTGTTACAGCCTGATGGCGGTGTCTTTGACCCACCATAGTCGTATATCCGCACCCTTTTTGCATATGAATTATATCAAGTTCCCCTTGAGCATTTTCTATAATAAGATCACATTCTCCCTTAAGAAGTAAATAAGACTCTTGTTTTTTATCATGGATCTGTAATGAAAGTCTATGTCCTGCATTGATATGCATAATTTTTCCCATATATTGCATACCTTCTGGGACCCAGTGCAGTTCATAACCCCATGGCTTTTCTACACGTTTAATATAAGGTTGGTTGGTGAATTTTGATTTATCAAATTGAGGAATATTTTGATCAGCCATTTTTATATGTTATCATGATTTTTTCTTTTTTTCCTGACAAAATCTTAACAAAATTCTTATTTCTTTGCGAGGTTTTTGATAATGGCCATAAGTTCGTCACGTTTTGTTTCCATTTCTTCTTTAGTAAAGCTTTCAACATTGAGGCGAAGGAGTGGCTCAGTGTTTGATGTTCTTACAGAAAATCTCCATGATGGATATGCAATTTCGATACAATCAATAGATGTGATAGTACCATCTTTATATTTTTCTTTTACAGAATTCATGATTTCTTGTGTATTGGAAACTCGGAAGTTAAATTCTCCTGATTCATAACTTCTTCGGAGTTCTTCTGTGATTTCTGAGAGTTTTTTCTTCTCATCAGTCATTACTTTTAACACGCAGAGGAGAACGGGGACTTGTGATTCTGTTCCTCCATTGTCTCTAAAATAATAGTGTCCTGATGATTCTCCACCAAAGATAGCACCTGTTTCCTGCATTTTTTGTGTGATGAAGGCGTGGCCAACTCGAACATCAACAAACTTACCACCACTTTCTTCAATAATTTTTTTTGGAGTTAGTAAATATCGGATATCAATTACTATTTTTTCCCCAGGATATTCTCTTAATAATTCGCGTGCAACAATTGCTGAAATAATCGATGGTGGAACGAGTTCTCCTTTTTCGTCAATAAACATTAATCGATCGCCATCTCCATCAGGTGCCAGGCCAAGATTCGCTTTTTCCTCTAGCACTCGCTTTTGAAGATCAACAAGATTTTCAAGTTGGAGTGGATCTGGTTGATGGACTGGGAAAGTGCCATCCAGTGTGAAATTCATTTTTATCAGATTCATGGGTATTTTCTTTTCTGCTTCAGAGAGATAAGTGATTCCCATTGCATTTGCTGGATCAGCAACGATTTTGAAAGTATCAATTGTAGGATTTTTAAAGATTTTTAATGCATTCTCAATTTCTTGTACTCCTACATCGCTCAATTGAGTAACAATTCCAGGAGTTTGAGCAGGGGTAAATATCATCTCACCTAAAGCCATTTCTTTGACGTCATCCATACCTGTTGACTTACCGATTTTGATAATACCTTTTGGAGAATTAATAACGAATTTCATTCCTGTATATTCTTTAGGATTGTGAGAAGCTGTTATTTGGATGCCAGTGTCGTATTTATAATGATAAACTGCGAAGTAAAAGGTAGGAGTTGAAAGAAGTCCAGCATCGACAACATTTGCTCCCATTTCAATAAGTGCTTTCTTTGCTGCTTCAAACATCACAGGTGAAGAAATACGCATATCTTTTGCGAGGAGAATGGTAAAAGAGTCTTTACCGAGTTTTTGTTTAAAAAATGTATAGATTGCGCGTGCAATTCTATCTGCACCATGTTCGTCAACTTGCGAAGGGTAAATACCACGGATATCGTAAGCTTTGAAAATCTGTGGATCGATATCGTTCATGCTATTATATTAAACTTCTAAAAGAAAAAAGTCAATTGCAGAGATCAACGATAGTGTAAGTCCTCCTGTTTTTTGGCCTACCTCGATCTGAAAAAGTTTATGATAAAGGTTTAATAATTGTTCAGGTTTAAATAGTTGCATTTGTTTTTTAAGCTTATTTTTTTGCCATGGTGCCATTCGTTTTATCTCGTCAATTTGTTGGGTGTTTTCTGTATCTCCGTTTCCAGTAAGAGCAATAAGCAGTCGGAATTGACGAATAAGCATAAAAAATACCATTTCTGTTTCAGTCGTTTTTATTGTTTGGTGAAAAAGGGAAATAAGCATTTCCCCTTTTTCAGGTCTTATTGTATCCATGAGTTGAAAAAGCGTCTGGGGGAGTTTGAAATCCTTTACTACCGCGTTTTTGAATAAATTAATTGATGCTCGATCTAGCTCTTTGCCTTCCCATAAAATAATTGTATGTCCATCCGCATATTTTTCGAGAGATGAGAGGATAGAAGTAAATTCAGAACTTTTTTTTCTTTTGGTTAATAATTGTTCTATAAAAAGGTATTTTGTTTCACCAAATAGGTTGCCACCATCAAATAATTGTGCAAGATCGGTAAGCGTGACTTTATCAGCATCCCAAAGAACAGTATCGGATTTTTTTTGTTTTTCGTCATAAAAGTATTTTCTTGAAAGTGCAATATCAGAGCCGTGAATAATAGTGATCATAAGATTTAAATTTTAGTTTTCTTTTTATACTCTTTAAATAGCTGATTTGCAAGAAAATGCAGATTGCGGCTTTTCGTTTTATGGGGAAGTAGCGCACCTGAAAAATTTTTTGGAATATGGAGAAGTTCATGAATAAGCACTTTCTTTTTTTTATCTTCATCGAGTTTGTCGTAGTATTTTGCTAGCACTTCAATTACATATGCAGGTTGGATATTAAGTGCTTTTTGAAAGATTTTTGGAAAAGCCCATGTTCGTGCATAAGCCTTTATTTTTGATCCTGTGGTGCGATAATAGTAAATGCGATCCAAGTCGATGTAAAGAAGATCAATATGGGCAATAATATCTTTTAAATCATTTTTAATATCGGTAGCTTCTATCCATTCCATAGTTATCTATTGATTAGATAATTGAAAACATTTTCCATGACTAGGCTAAGCGAAATTGAACGATGGAAGGATCTATATTCACGGAAATCCTTTGTAACTATCCCTGCTTCAACAGTGTGGCTATTTGATGCAGCGAGTACTTGATGTGTTGGAAAACTTGGTACACCTTTCACTTTTGACAGATTATAAAGATATTGGTATTGTTCCGTTTTACTTCCGTTGGTATTGATAAAAGAGAATTGCTGGAAAGGTCCAGCTCCTGCCTGTAAAAGAAATGGCGTTACGGCAACAATGTTAGGATCACTCCAAATTGTTTTAAACGTCTGATCATAGTATTGTACGCGTATATTTTCAGGAACTGCATTTGCGGACCATCCTGTTTCAGTAATGAATACTGGTAATTCTTTGTTGCTCATACTTTTAATCAAATCACGTTCATGTATAAAACTTCCTACGCCCATCATACTGTTCAGATTGGGTGCTTGGGAGAATCCTGGATTTGGGTAAGAATGACTGCTTACGCCATCGAGCTGATTGAAAATTCCTGGCACTGCCTGATTCATTGCCATAATATAGGTATATTCGTTGATATAAATGCTTCCTTGATTTGGGGCAGCGTTATCGAGTCCTGCACTGATTATAAAAAAGTTGGGACTTTCTGATTTAAAAACACTGACAGCAAAACTTAGTAATTGTGCATAAGCTGTCGGATTAGCATTGCCTCCCCATTCATCACCGCGATTTACTTCGTTATAAACGATAACATACTGATTTTTGGTAGGCCAATCCAATGAGTTTAAAAAAATTGCAGCATCTACAATATCATTTTGATTAGGCTCACGCCAGACTTGTGTATTAAAATAATCACCTTCAGTTGCCAATCGAATGATTGGAATCACATGGTATTTTTTGCAATCGTCCATAAATTTTTGCCATTTGAGTAGATTTTCATCACCTGCCTGAATAGGAATAATAATATAACCCCAGTCGCCTCCCTTACTGTTAACCAGTTGTGCAGCTGCGGGGAGCTCTGAAACATCAAGGATATGGATACCTATTTTGTTATTGGCAACGGCAAGAGGATTTTCAGCAGCTGCTACAGGTTTAATAGCAGGAAAAAAGAGATAAAAAAAAAGCCCAAAAAAAATGATACCAAATTTGACCATACTTTACTATAACTAATAGTATCAAAAGAAGCAAGAAGAACCATCATGACAATAACTTTTATAGTCTTTGATATAACATAAAGAAAAGGGTAATAAGGTAAGGACTTACTAGTTGTAGCTTATTTTAGCAGCCTAATGGTAAAGGATCGAACTTAAGTGGTATGCCTCGTAAATTTTGTGCAGTATCGGAATTAAGATAAAAAACAATAGGTAGGTGACAAATACCTTCCTGACTGAGGCCTTTCTTTTGGAACCATGCAATAGTTTCATCCTTTGCTGTTTTAATATTAATTGTGCGGATTTCTACCATAAATTCATCAGGTTCAGAAACATATTCTATACCAAAATTTGTTGTATCAATGAGCGGATTTTTTAGCTTAACCAATTTGTCTCTTGTTTGTTTATCCATACTCGAAAGAGGTCTTCTATGATCTACAAGATCTAGCATTTTTTTGGTTTGTTCTACGTTATATTCCACAGGGGGGTTATCATTTGGCTGTATGGTCGAAATGGAAGGTTTATTGTGTGTTTGGATCGCATTCTTTTGTTTAATCTGAGAAGGCTTAGAAAATAGCAATAAAATAAATGAAAGAACAATGATAATGCAAATAATTAGTATCTTTCTATTCATAATTTATTTCCAGAATGCTCTCGCACATGCCCAATATCGCCAATTACCATTGATAACGCTTTTATTATACGTAACTGAGTTGGATGATTGTAAGTGCCAATCTACATCACCATGATCATATTTCCCGTTTTTCCCTTGACCCATTTGAAAGAGTCCCCAAGCACCTCCTTTATCTGGTGTTCCCGTTGCTGGAGAAGCATACGCATTGGGGTTATAGCCACTTTCACAAGGCACTACAGTATTAAACCACCTTGATGCATTTGCAGGATCTTGTTGTTTTAATAAGGTATATAAATCGTTCTTGGTAAAGTTGCAGCTTGGGTCACCAAAATTCATTTTACGTGGATTCGTCAGTTTATATTTTCCACTGCAAGTGCTTGTATTTGCAGTGGGAATTTTTGTTTGAGTAGAACTCTTTGTTGGCACTGGAACATTAGGAGCCTTAGTTGGTTTTTGTGTTGGTGTGTTCGTAGTAACAGTTGTAGGACTTATTCCCGAGATTACGGCAGCAGGGTTTTGAGAAACTGATGGGATTGTTGAAGGCGAAGGAGCTGAAGATGGAGATGGGTTTCCTGTTGTTCCTGTTACGCAGGGAGTATTCGAGGCAGGTGTGATACCTAACAGTTGTTCTAATAATTGAATTAATCCTTCAATGAATTGAAGAATAATAGCAAAGAGCTTGCTGAGATATCCATTTGTATGCAAATGACCCTTTCCATTTTTATTTATTCGAGAAGGTATGCTGCATGGCATTTGTGTGGGAGCTCCTGATATTATGGGTGATGGAGAGGGTTGCACGCTCGGCGCATTGGATGATGATCCGTTTATTGCTCCTACTGGAATTGTATTAGTTATTGCCGCAGTAGGTTGTGTTGTGGGAACGCAGTTATTTTTGGTGCCAACGATACAGTAATAGGTAGGACTTGGTGAAGCAGCATGTACTTGAGAAATAAACAGTTTGCAGATAAAAATTAGTAATAAGGTAATAGACAAGAAAAAAATATTAAAGAAATGAGGAAGTATTTTTTTTTGTTTATAAAAAATATTCATTATTTATAGTATGGATAAGTTTACTTATATCTGTCAAGCGTGGAAATATGATTCTTTATATAATTTGTCTTTTTGCTTTGATTACTTTATTTTGTTTAATATCAAGTATAGTCTTTTACTAGTTAGTTTTTCTGCCTGGTGGATAATACTTTTAAGGAAAATAATCAATAGATAATAATATCATAGAGGGAATGTTTTTAATTATAAGTGGTAAGTGAATGTAATAGTTAGTTTCGTGGTTATGATGTGCCTTCTGTCCAAGAATCGAGGTAGTTTTTCTGTTCAGAGGTAAGTGTGTCGATAGAAATTCCCATTGCCTTAAGTTTAAGGCTTGCGACATTGACATCAAGTGTTCGTGGCAAGACATAGACTTTATTAACAAGTTTCCCTTTATTTTTGACAAAATATTCAGCTGCAAGTGCTTGATTTGCGAAAGACATATCCATAACTTCTGCTGGATGTCCCTCAGCGGCTGCAAGATTCACAAGACGCCCTTCTCCAAGAACGTAAAGCCTTTTGCCATTTGGCAATGTATATTCGTCTAAAAAATTGCGTATTTTGCGTTTAGTTTTTTTCATTTTTTCAAGACTTGCCATATCAATTTCAGTATCGAAATGTCCTGAATTAGCAACAATTGCGCCATCTTTCATTAATTGCATTGCCTCTTTGGAAATAACATGTTTGTCACCTGTTGCGGATACAAAAATATCAGCAATTTTTGCTGCAGTTTGCATTGGCATCACTCGGTAGCCATCCATAGCTGCTTCTAATGCTCTGATTGGATCTACTTCAGTTACAATAACATTTGCACCCATGCCATTTGCACGCATTGCAATACCTCGAGAGCACCAGCCATAGCCTCCAACAACAAATGTTTTTCCTGCAAGTAAAATATTGGTTGCACGCAGAATGCCATCAATAGTTGATTGACCTGTTCCATAGCGATTATCAAACAGGTGTTTGGTGTCACTATCATTTACTGCGATGACAGGGATTTTGAGAGCACCTTCTTTTTCCATTGCTTTTAATCGGATTACGCCGGTTGTTGTTTCTTCTGATGAACCAATGACATTAGCGAGTTTTTCTTTTCGACTCGTATGTAATGCATAAATAAGATCTCCTCCGTCATCCATTGTGATATGCGGATTTACGTCAAGGACAGCATTTAGATGTTGAAAATATGTTTTGTTATCTTCACCTTTAATAGCATAGGTTGGAATGTTATAGTCCTTGACGAGTGATGCAGCTACACTATCTTGTGTTGAAAGGGGATTGGAAGCATTTGCGATAACTTTTGCACCGCCTGCTTGTAGAGCAATTAAAAGGTTTGCTGTTTCACTTGTTATATGTAGACAAGCTGCAAGGGTGATCCCTTTGAGTGATTTTTCTTTTGTAAATCTTTCTTGAATTGAGTGGAGGACAGGCATTTGTTTGGCAGCCCATTCAATTTTTAGCTTACCTTCTGCAGCAAGTTTAATATCTTTAATGTCGTAATCTATCTGTTTTGCCATATTAAATGTTTAGATCTATATTATATGTTTCCTTATAGCGTTTTGTAAATAGTTGTTTGGAATAAGTATGCTCTTGTGTACCAAGATTCTCAATTGCAAAAGAAGCTGCAACAGCTCCCATCTGTCCTGCAGTTTGTAAATCAAATTTTTTTTCAATTCCAGCAAGGAAACCTCCACGCCATGCATCTCCAGCTCCAGTGGTTGAAATTATTTTTCCAGTAGGGGTTGGTTTAATACTATAGTTCTCTTCATGTCCTTGGATAATCGCTCCTTTTTCTCCCATGGTAGTAATGACAACTGCGTCCTTTTTAATTGTGGAAAAAGTTTTGATTCGAACTTTCATTAACGTAATTTCATAGTCATTTCCGATGATATATGCTGCATGTGCTAATCCATGCTCGAGATCATCATTGTTAACTTGCGTTAGAATAAATCCTGGATCAAACATGTAGGAGATATCAAGTGAGATACATTGATTAATAAGAGCTAACGATCCTGCTGCTCCTTGAGGGCCTATCAATACAAAATCTTCTTTTTTGGCAACTTCTCCTAATTGTAATGTTTCATTTTTTGTCGAAGCACCATAATAAAATCCCCAAATTTGGTTTTGATTCTGGTCTGTCATCGCAAAACCTGTTGCAGTGTGATCTTCTGGATCAATTTGAATACCTGTGACATCAATCCCAATTCTGATCAATTCCTCTTTGTAGTCTTCAAAATCCTTTCCCGCGAAGGAGAAAAGAAGATGAGGAGTTTGTAAAAGTCCCAATGTATAGCTTACATTTCCAGCCGTACCACCACGCCGTTTGGCAAATTTATTTACAATGAATGAAAGGTTAATATTATGAGTATGTTCAGGAAGAATATGGTCTGAAAAATTGCCGGGAAACTCCATGATATAGTCGTACGCGAGACTGCCGGTAATAATGAGCATACATGCATTATAAATGATGCATTATATCGATTCAAGGTTGAATGTGGGATTCAAACACGTTACAATAATTTAATGCCTATTATTGATTATAATATTTCATGGATGATATACAATTGTTTTCTTGCCTTATTGGCAGTGGTCTTTGGCTTTCTTTCTTTCGAAATGAAAAATAAAATTTTTTTAGTTTTTTTTGTTATTATATGGCTACTTTTTTTACCTAACACAATCTATATCTTTACTGATTTAGAACATCTCATTTTCCAATGGAAATATGTTCACATGCCACTGCTGTTAATTGTAATATTACAATATATAGTTCTTGAAATAGTTGGAATTACAACTTTTCTATTAGCATTTCTTCCTTTTGAAAAAGGTATAAAAACCTCAACTTTATTTAAAAAGAGAAAAACGGGAGTTATTATTACATTCAATTTTTTGATTGCTTTTGGAATGGTACTTGGGCGAGTTGAACGGATTAATTCTTGGGAAGTCTTTACATCTCCTATCAAAGTCATTGCTTCAGCAATGCATGTACTTACCACATTGGATTTGATAGGGTTAACAATATTATTTGGTTTGTTTTGTAATTTTATCTATTTTCTTTTGCGTGATCCTTTCTTAAAGTTAGTTAAGGAGTATTTATAACTTTTAGATTGACAAATGGTTGCTGATGATTTTTAATTAAATTACAACCTAATTTATGCAAACAAGAAAACGTGCCAAATCCGTTACATTTGGTAAAAAACCTAAAGAAAAAGAGAGTATAAAGGAATCCGTAAAAAAAACGGAGCCACTTGTATCTACTGAAAAAGTAGCAGAAAAAGCAGAAGTAGTTGAAAGGCGGACAGTTTCTGAAAAACCACAAGTAGAAGAACTTTCAGAAACGCCTCCAAAAGAAGAACAGGTACCAGAGGCTCAAGGAATTGTGACACCTCCAAGTGAATTTATTACTGAAAACCCTCTTTCGGGAGCTCCAGAGGTAGCAAAGATCTCAAATGAGCCTGTTCTATCAGTTACAGAACCTGAAAAACCTGCAGCAGAATTTGCTGAAACTCCTCAGCCAATTGAACCTGTTGAACAGCAGATAACACCAGAACAGCACTCACAAGAGCTTTCTCCGACGCTTCCACAAAGCGCTTTCACGATTCAATCAACTGGTACATCTGCAAGTATCTCTGGAGAAGGGAAAAATCGTTTTTTTGTCTACTTTTTAGTTGTTGCTTTTCTGTCATTTATTTTAGGATTGGGTGCTATGGCAGGAGTAAGTTATTTGGGATTAGTAAAGGTGTCATCATTGCCTAGGTTTCCATCGGGTATTAAATTTTCAGGATTACCAGGTGTCAGACCAACAGCAACCCCTATACCTTTACCAACATCTGCTCCTACACAAAAGCAGGTTGATTTGCAGGCATACTCCATTTCAATTTTAAATGGTAGTGGTATTACTGGTAAAGCAGCTGATGTAAAATCAACATTAACAACTGCAGGTTTTAAAATAAGCTCAACAGGTAATGCAGATAAAAGTACATATGCCATGACTGAAATTTCTGCAAAGAAATCCGTTGATCCTACATATCTATCTAAATTAGAAGATGTTTTGAAGAAATCATTCTCTATAGATACAACAGTTGCAACCATACCTGATTCAACTACAACTGATCTCACAATAACCATCGGCTCCAAAACAGCACAGTAAGATTTTTGGTTTTGCTATTTTTGAACAGAGTGTCGCATCAAATCAATATATTACAAAATACAATCACGAAAGTCACATTTTAAGGCATTTGAATCATTTCCTCTTACTATTCTTCTTTGGTTGTATGAAAAATAAAATTTTTCTATTGCTAAACTTTTATCCAATAACGTCTTTTTTTAGGATTTTCAATACCATTATCTACAATATTTTCTAAAATACCACCATTTGCTTCAATTATTCTTCTTGAACCTAAATTTGTGTCATCACAAGTTATTAAAATGTTTGTAATTCTCAGTTTTTTAGATTCAAGTATTGCAAGTTGTAAAATCATTTTTCCATATCCCATATTTCTTTTTGAAGGACGAATCCAATAACCAATATGCCCTCCTATTTTGAAAAGGTGTTCTGTTAACGAATGACGGATATTTACCCATCCAATAAATTCCTCGTTATCTATAAGCCAAAGTTCTGTTGCAGGAACCCATCCTTTAGGCAGATGCAACCCTTTTGTTTCTTCTATTTTATTTTTAACAAATTCCTCAAACAATTGTCCTTCTTCTGGTTTACTTATGCGAGTAAGTCCAGTTTCATTTGTTCCTTCACGAACTGCTTTTAAATAATTTTGTTGATATTTTATATTGGGAGTAATCAATTTCATTAGTTTATTATAGAAAGATAAAAGCGGAATCTCAACTGACATGATATAGTTAAGCCGAGTATATAGCATAAATCTTGTATGTTTGAGTTATTTCTAGTAACATTAATAGATGTTCAAAGCTATTGGATTTGATCTCGGAGACACATTAATCGAATATGAGAATGTGCCTTTAAGTTGGCAATCTCTTTACAATAAGGCTCTGGATAAAGTTATTACCAAACATCATTTTGTAGTCTCTCCTAATGCAATACAAGAAGCTGAAGCAATACTTCTTACGTATAACACACGTGTTCATTATCGAAGCAAAGAAGTTACTGCTGAGACAATATTTACAAAAATTTTACAGCAATGGGGTGTGTATTCAGCTGAGAATGTCAACAATGCTATAACTACTTTTTTTTCATTTTTTCGTATGAAAATAAATGTTTTTGAAGATGCGATTTTACTGTTACAGTTTCTTAAAATAAATAAGATCAAAGTAGGTGTTTTTACCGATGTACCCTATGGTATGCCAAAACAGTTTGTCCAGAAAGATATTGAGAAAATACAAGAATATGTTGATGTCCTCATTACTTCAGAAGAGGTAGGCTACCGAAAACCAGAAAAAATGATTTACGCTACCTTAGCAAAACAATTAGGTGTGAATATTGAAGATTTGGCATACGTTGGGAATGAGAAAAAGGATGTGAAAGGAGCAAAAGATGCAGGCTTATATGCAATATTTATCGATAGAAAAAACACTGACATAACATATGGTGAAGATAAAAAGATTGTTTTGTTAACTGAGTTAAAGAAGATTTTTATTATATAACGATATTATTTACTGGTATTTTTTTTGTAGTATTCATGTATTTTACTAAAAAGCCAAGGATTGCAGACTTTGCAGAACTTTATTTATTTGCGCATTTTATTGTTGAGCTTTTGAATCGTTTCGGAGTAAAATGGAACATCTTTGAAGCCTATTTTTTTAGAATTTATCAGACATTGCAACAGCACAAAATTCAAGTTCCAGCATATACTTGAATAGAGCAGTTTCAGAGTAATTATTTTTAGATATTTAACTAATCACTGAAGTTGGAAATATCTTTGGGGATCCAGTATTTGATTTTGTTTTCGGGAAGAAGCATAATTCGACTGGGTGAAAGACCTTCTACAAATTCTTCGGTATGACTTACAAAAAGCATGGCTCCTTTATATGATTTGAGCGCTTCTAGAATTGTTCGTTGCGAAACCATATCCAAGTATGTCGTCGGTTCATCAAGGATAAGTAAATTATAATTCTGCAGCATAAGCATTGCAATTGAAAGTCTAGTTTTTTCGCCTCCTGAAAGTGTTCCTACTTTTTGATAAATTCTTTGTCTTTGAAAATTAAAAGATCCGAGAATTGGAAGGATTTGCGACATTGGCAAATTGCAATGTTCTTCTACCATTTCAATAATTGTCTTAGTAAAATCAAATGTTTCAAATTCTTGTGAATAATAACCGATATGAAGCTGCGGATCACAGATGATTTCGCCTGTATCCGGATGCAATCTCCCCATGAGGATTTTAATAAAGGTGCTTTTTCCAGCTCCATTTGGTCCATAAAGAGCGATGCGTTCACCACGTTTGATAGAGAGGGAGACATCTGACAAAATTGTATCCCCCTCAAAACTGATCGATATATTTTTCGCTTGGAGTGGAATTTCACTGGTGCGTTGTGGATCAGGAAGTGTAAATTTAATATCTTTTATTTCTTTTGGTAATTCAGGCAGTTTATCTTTGATACGATCAATACGTGTCTGTACATTTGCGCGAGCTCGTGCGCCTTTTTTTGTAGCACCACTTGCCATATTCTGAAGACTTTTTTTCATCCGAGAAATTTCCTTTTGGTCATTTTCAAACTTCTTTTTGAGCATCGCGTCATTATTACCTTTTAATTTGACATATTTTGAATAATTTCCTTTATATTCTTCAATCCTTTTGGTGTGTGGATTAATTGCGATAATTTTATCGATATGCTGGTCGAGAAGATTAATATCGTGCGAGATGACGATAAGCGTATTGGGATAATCACTCAAAAATTCCATAATCCATCGTTTTCCTTCTGTATCCAAAAAGTTAGTAGGTTCATCTAGCAGCAAGATGTCAGGTTCTTGAATAATAGCGCGTAAGATAGCTAATTTTGTGCGTTGCCCTCCACTTAAGATTTTTGGTTTGCTATCTAACTCTGCATTCACTTCTAATGATTCGAGCATTATCATCAGTTCATACATTTCTTTCTTCATTTCAGGATCGATATAACTTTGGATATCCACAGCACTTTCAAGTTCAGGATCATGCTTCACTTCCTGGGGGACATACCCCACTTTACCTCGAATTTCTAATAATCCGGTCGCTGTATGCTCCTCACCTTTGAGTAATTTGAATAAAGTAGATTTCCCAGCTCCATTTGGACCGACAAGACCTACGAGCTCTCCTTTAATAATTGAAAAATTAGATTCTTCATACACGGTTAAACGTGAGTATCCATAAGAAATATTTTTGGCTATAATCATAATAAATCAGAAGAAGTTGTGTCTATAAGATAGTGGCGAGTACACGTTTTTCTTTTCTGAATTCAATTATATCAGATCAGTGTTATGAGGCATTAATCAATTTGAATTTAGATTATTTTAAAAAGCGCCCGTTTTGAAATGTTAGGTCATGAGATTAGCGCTATATATCAATTTTTTCGAGATGTTGAAGAGATGCCTCTACCGTTTGGTGACCCCGTTGCATTTTCTTTCGAACACTTTATGAACTGGATTGAAAATTTAAAGCTAACTTTTTATAAAAATACTGATAAAACTTTAAATTGATATGTTAGAAGGAGTTGCACGTCGAAGGATACATTTTTGGAAGTGATAACATAAATTGCTAGTTTTTCTTGAATGCAATTATGCCAGGAGTATTATTTGCTCTGTTTATTTTCCCTGTTTCTTCAATTTCCTCTTTTGTTCTAAAGTCAGCAGGAAGCATGGAATTGCACTCATACACAGGAATTTCTATCTGTAAATCCACCTTATCATCATAGTTATATTTTGCAAAGTCGATAATATTTACTGTTGGGAACGCAAAAGGTTTGGGATCAATTTCAAGAAGCATCCCATATGGAGGTGCGTTGCACTCTGATAACTCTTTAATAATCATGCTACCATCTTTTTGACGTTGGCCCATTTTTGCATCACCGACATATCGCGCGATAGTACCTTGAATAATATATAAATACACTGCATATTTAGTGATATCAAGCTCGTTTGAATCTCGGTTTAAAATAAAGTTTTTAATATCAGGAAACTTGTCTGCAAACTCAGGAGGATTTATAGAACAAAACATAGCAAATGCCTCTTTTATAATCCGTAAAGGGTAAATTTGTTTAAAAATGAAGTTATATTTATTCATGTGATGTAAATTTCTTTCTCCACCAAGAAGTTTGATATTTATATAGCCCTCGTATATGAATCTTACTAGCGAATCTCCATACCAACTACCAGTATTATTGTTACATGATTCGCAAAGTGTATACCATCCTGCTCCCGATTGTTTTTGGCTATATTTGAGATCTAATTTGGGATACTCCCAGTAAGAATATTTTGACTCCACGACTTTTCTGAAATCTGCTCCATTGAACATTTTTACATTTCGCCCATTAAATGCTTTTTGAGGTGGGATATGTTCGTAAGATAGTTTTGCAATAGTTCCGCATATGTGACATTTTCCAATTTGAGATGTGTTTTTCATATTTAATACTAAGAGTTGTCAATGCAAGTTTCTTGCTAAATGATCAACCTTATGTTTGATGTCTTCAAAGGTTTTCTCTGTAACTTCTATTTTTAGTTTCTCATCTTGGCGAATTACCTCGACATCAGGAAAATCATCAAGATCAAGAATATTCCATATTTCATAGTTTGTCTTATTATATCCAAGATGTTGTCTTGCATATTCATAATGCGGTTTATTCAAAAAAATAATAATATCTGCTTGTGAAAGCATATTTTCTGTGGTTGTTTCTGACATCGGTTTCATAAAAGGAATAAGTTTATGGATTTGGATGAGTCGCATTGCTACCCAAGAGATAGGTCCATTCTCAGGATAGTACTTCTTTGCTTGTGTTCCACTGGAAGAAACAATAACTCCCGGAATTTGTTTTGAATTTAAATAACTCTCAGCCAGTCGACTTCGATAAGCGTTCCCCGTACAGACAAAATGGATATGCATAAGAAGAATTATATCAGATAAAACGAAAGTAAAGGATTATTGGACTAAAAAGGCAATAAATCAGAAGATTTTACACCAATGGCTTTACTAATTTTTTCCAACTTACTGATAGAAGTATCTACTTCCCCACGCTCAATAAAAGCATAATAACTAACATTTATTCCTGCTTTTTCTGCTACTTCCGCTTGTGTAAGTTTTGCTTTTTCCCTCGCAGTTCGAATTCTATCTCCAAGTTCTTTTCTAATTTTTGGATCACTATTCATAATAGTGATTATATCATAGCATGGAAAATTCTAAAATAAACTATAGAACTATAACAAGTTATTATAAGTCCATATTTAAATATTGTTTTATCTTCTCAACTAATTCAGTCCAAGAAGTTGCCCCATCTCTTGGGTAATGAGCTAATCCTCCTGTATTACAGTAGCTGTATATTTGTAAAATAGCATCTTTATTACTAATCAATTTAGTCAAATCCATAGTGCTACTTGCAACTTTGTTAATAATACCTGAAAGGTTATCTTCTGAATATCCTAAATATTCTTCTTTAATTTTTGTTTCTAAACAAAAACGCAACTTTTGTCCATAAATTACAATATTTTCATCTGAACCAAGTATAGTATCAATGTTATTAAAATCTGCTTCAAATGAAGAAAATATTGTTTCTTTATTTCGAGGAACATAGTGGATTGATGATGATCCTTTTGTTTTAAAAATGTAATAAAAATTTCTGTCACTGCTAATTTGTTTTAAACAATACTCTCTAAAAAGAGGGTCACAGGTAAAAAGAAACAGTTGATCAAATGCTTGTGTTTCTCTATGTATTAATTCAGCAGTTGATTTTCTTTTTCCAGCATCAAAGCTTGTTATAGGGTCATCTAAAATGATTATTTTGTTTTTATCATTATCCTTTCTTAATTGTGCAAAAAAGAAAGCGAGCGCTATTACTTGCTTTTCTCCTTCGCTTAATCCGTCCATACAATCTTCTCCATTATATTTAACTTTAAAGCCGCATTGAGCTGAATCCTGAGAATTCCTTCTGTCAAGAGTGGATTCACCATCTACTTGTAGAATATCCATGGCTGGACTTATTTCTTTAATAAAGTTTTTTATTAATTCAAAATATTCTGTAACAAAGGTATTAAATTTCTCAACTATTTTTATCTTCAGTGACTGGTAAATTCTTTCGAGAGATTCAATAGTTTTATTATTTTCCTTATATTTCTCTAGTGAAGCGAAATATTTTATAAAAATATCTTTTTTTTCAATATAAAATATTTCCTTATCTAAGTTTGTTATTTCTTTTGCTATTGATTCCTTTCTTTCCTTAAGCTTTCCATCATCAAGATCTTTTCTTAGCTGCAATGTCATATCATTTATCTTTTTTACAGTTTTGTTATATTCAACAATATTTTGTTTTGCCTCTTCAATATTTTTTTTGATTACATCATATTGTGAACCTTGTATTTTATCTAATAAATTGCTTTGTTTTCCTTCAATCAGCCTTATTTCTGTTTTAATAGTATTTTTTTTATTGTCGGTTAAAATGAGTTCCATAAAATTTTCATCAATATTCAAGAATTGTCTTATTTCGCTTAATCGATTATTATTCTCGACTGGAGCTCTCAGGTCTCTCAAATTTTCAAGCACGTTTTTATACTTTGTTAATAGTTGTCTGATCCTTTTTTCTTCATTGGAGAAAGTTTCATCAAACACTGTTTTATAATCCTTAATTATTTGTATATAGTTTTGATTTGCAATACTTTGTTCACAAAAAGGACAAAACTTACTACCTTCACCCAATTGCTTTAAACCTTCCATAATAAATCCTTTTTTATGTGAAATTTTATGTAGTGTTTCTTGCAAACCCTTAGATACTGTGAAATTAAACAATGAATCAGGATTGAAGTCTTCTTCAATTGCTAGATTATCATTAGTATCTGACAATAATACTAAGTTGTTGATTTTATTTTTCTCTTTTAGAGATTTTTCTATTTTTTCAAGCTCTTCTTTCTTTTTTTGCAGTTTATCTTGTTTATCTTCAAGTTCCTCGCTTTTTAAGTTCAATATATCATCTTTTTCTAACTCTAAAACTGCTATTGTAATGTTTTTATCACGTAATACTATTTCAATAGCAACACGTTCCACCTGCAAGAAATTATTATTTTTTGTTGATATTTCATCTTTAAGATTATTTATTCTGTCTATTTCTTTTTGATATTGGGCAAAATCACCCAAATAAACAATATTTTTCCCTCTTTGTTGACGAATTTGTGGAGTGTCGGTGCTATTGGAGCTAAAGGAGTAAACAAATTTTTCTATATAACTCTTATCAAAAATAATAAATTTTTCGTTCAGTAACGCGCTATCCCATACATTATTTGTGTAATTTACATTTGTTCCATCATCGAGTGTAACTTTTATAATTTTGACTTCTGTAGTATTATCCCAATGTTTTCCTAATACTATTGTTTGTCCATTCAGAGATTTAATTATCTTTATAACATTTGATTTTCCACTACCGTTCTCTGCAAAAAAAATATTACTTTTTACAAGACTACCGTCAAATGAATGAACTGTTCCAAACCTATCTGTAAATGAATGAGAATTGATGGCGTCCCAATTAAAGAATGAGTATGAAAAGGTATTATTAATCTCATCAAATTTTTTAATTTTCATTATTTTCAAAATTAAGAATACCTAGCCCAACAAGCATCGCAATGTTTTCCTCGTTTGTTTTGTTAAAATCTAGTTTTTCAATAAGCTCTTTATCTTCTTCTTTCAGTAGATTTTTTATAGATTCAATAAGTGTCATAGTTAATCACTATTATACCTCTGCAAAGTTAACTTTTATAGTAGTTTTATATATTTTGTATAATTTTCTGTTTTTCTAATGAAAGAGGGCATAGCCCTCTCAAAAAGCAATAATTTCCTACGGTAGTTTCCGTATTCCTTATTGCTTTTTTCACTCCCTTTTTATGCAGTAGCAGGTACGTCGGCACAGGCGCGCCGACTATATCAATTATGAATACTAAAAAGAAGGGGGGTGAAAATATGAACGAAATGACACGAGAACAAGCGATTAATGCATTTGTTGAAAAAGAAATATATGCTTGCCAATCGTCTTTGATTGAGGAAGCATTTAAACAACAGATGTTTTCCGTTGATGATATATACAATCTTTATCGAGAATTTGATGGAAATTTACTATCCCCAGCTGTCTGTTTCAAATGTAACAATGAGTTTGCCTGTCTTGATAGTGAGACAGGTGAATGTGAGACGTGCTTTGAGGCAGATCAGATGCCTCAGGAGATTCTTGAATGGTGGTTGGTCTCTTCTTGGTTTGGAAAAAAGTTACAAATAGAAGGAGAACCTGTCTTAGACAATAATTATGGAATTTGGTGGGGTCGCACAACGACTGGACAAGCCATTAGCCTAGATTATGGCATCCAGAAAATCTTTGACAATATAGTAGGTTACACAAGGTAAAACTACAGATCAATGAAAATACATGGGGTACGTTTATCCGTGCCCCATGATCTCAATAAAACATTCTTAATCAGTATCTGCTCTTTCTTCTTTTTGCCATAACAAGCTATGAAGGCCTGTTCCTCGTATTTTATCTTGCGTTGTCATAAAAAAGGGTATATCTGTTTCATACGATTCCTCGTAGGCTACCTTAATCGCTTTTTTGAGATATCGGATGCTTCTCGGATGGATACAAACAAACAGTACTGAAGGAATCGGTAACGCAGCATTTTCATGCCATGTTCCTTCTTCGAAATATGTCATATATTTCTGTACTCTTGCATTAATCACAAACCAAGGCGTTTGGGGATCAATAATCTCAAGAAAGTATCGTTGTCGTTTCTTTCCTCGCTTCATAAATACAAGATAGGCATCAGGCAAAGGATGCGGGAAATGTTGATACCCAATAAGATCAACTTTTGTTGAAAAATGAAATGTTTCATTATTTTCTTTTGCTTCTTTTAAAAAGAGAAAATACACTTCAGCCAGAAATAGACAATGTTCTCGAAATCCCTGTGTCCTCTTTTTTTCTTTGTAAATTTCTCTCAGAAGTAGTGGATCACAGTCTGGGTTTTCCTTTAAAACATGTCGAGACGGGGCTTCTAATCCATACACAGCAGGTATAGCTCTCCCTGTTATGGTTGTTGAATCATAAAAGCATAGGAGATAGCCATTAGTTGTTAATTCTTTAAGCCATTTTTGGATACGTCTGGGATCTTTATGATTGAGGAATATTTGGAAGTGGTGAGTATTGAGAAAGCGGAATCGGTAGAGGAAGAAGAGAATTTCTTGTTGTTTTTTAGTAAGAGGTTTATGTGTTTGTTGTTGCATTTTTGGTTATGTATATTCAGTTTAAGTGAATAGGTAGTACAGCACCTCTATATATTTATATATAGAATAAGAAGCTGCGATTTTGTCAAAAATTGATCCTAAAATTAACGTTTTATTGTCCGTACGCTTGCGGACAAATCTCATTTAACTTATTGCTTCTTTCTATTCTCAGGTTGACCAGTTTTTATCTGACGCTTTGGTGCGTTTTCTTTTGCCTTTTGTGTTCTTTTACTTGTTACTGGTGAAGTTGTTTGCTTCATTCTGGGTTTTACCTTTTTATCGGCAATCTTTTCATTTTCAGGCTCACTAGTCTCCTTAATTGCATATTTTTCATTCGACAGAGTAATCATTGCTGTTAACGCTTTATTATCTGGTTTTAAATCCAATGGAATGGTAACACCTGAAAACGGCTCTTCAGGATGTAGTGCTCCTATTTTCATATAGAAGTGATATGCAGGAAGATTATGAATTTCTCCCTTTGTAACATAGGGTTCAAATTGGGGAAGAATCATTGCCTCATCTTGCGGACTTGCTGTTTTAAAGGTCCCAATGGTTCCGGTATTAGCAAAGAGAATATTGGTTATCTGTTTATCTTTTTGTTGTGCTGTTGATTGTTCGGCAATAATTAAATTGAGATGATATTTTCTTGCTTCTGAAAGCATTTGGACAAACGATAGCGTTGCAAAATGTTGAAACTCATCAACATAGAGATAAAAATCTCGTCTGTTTTCCTCAGGTATTCGTGCTCGTTTCAAGGTTGCAAGCTGTATTTTTGTCAAAATAAGCATGCCTAATACTTGTGAGGTATCTTCTCCTAACATGCCTTTTGATAAATTACACACAAGGATTTTTCCTTGATCCATAATGGCATCAATATTGATCGTTGATTGTTTTTCTTTCAAAATGCCGTATGCAGAAGGAGAGAAAAGAAACCGTTCAATTCGTGAAGTGACAGGAGCGATCATTTTAACCTGTTGCCAGTTTCCTGCTTTACCATATAAATTCTTCCAGAATTTTTGTAACCTTTCATCAGTTAATTTACTTACTGTCTTTGCGCGCATTGCAGGATCAATAAGCAGGTCATAGATGGTAAACAACGTTGCTCCTTCAACGGTAAACGCTGTGTGGATGGTATTTCGAAGGATTGATTCAATACGGTGAGGATTGGAACCAAACGAATCGTTAAAGACTTTTCGAAAAAGAGAAATAATACTTTCACAAATAAATTCTTTCTCCCGTAGCGCATCATATTTATTCAGGCCTGGTGTTAATTCCATTAGGTTAATTGCTACTAAATGTGCTAGATCATCAGGGTTAAACAATACTAAATCATCAGAACGACCTGCCTGCTGAATACAAACAAGCACCTGCTCCGCTAATTGTCCGTGTGGGTCAGTTACACAAATACCTTTTCCATTTTTGATATCTTCATTAATCATTGAAAGCATCAAGGTTGATTTACCTGAACCTGTTGCTCCGAAGAAAGCCATATGTCGTCGTCTCTCTTCCAAAAGCAAGCCAATGGGTGTCTCTTCTCCTCCATAGGTATTTTTTGCAAAAATAACATCAAATGAGTCTGTTCGTTTTAAAGATAATGGTGCAGGTAATTCTTTACTATGAATAGTTACCATATCTTCAGTTTTCGTTGTGGCTGTATATGGAAAATGATATAGGTCACTGATTTCAGATGTTGAAAGAATTGGATTTTGATTAAATGCTCTGTTTGGTGAGAGCATTCTTTTTTTGAATTGTGTCAGCCTCTGGTTGATCAAAAATTTGCTGGGAAGGATACTTCCTTTTGTTGTTAAGGATTGATAGGTGCTATTCATTTGTCCAACCGTCGCCAAAAGTCCCGACATGCGGTCCTGTATCTCTTCTGCATCGCTTCCTGCAACAAGTACTCTGATTGATGCTTCAAATAAATGTTGATCAATTTTTTCTTTGACAATGGTTTGTAATTCTTTTTCATAAGGATTTAAAAGTTCCTGGGAAAGTGCCATTGATTGTTGCATCTGAGATGTTGTTACTTGTCTACCACTTTCATTGGATGCAAAAGCGCTTATCATATCTAGTAAAAATTTCAGGATTGCCATCAAAAAATAGATACTGCCTTTGACAAAAAGCCAAATAACTGAAATGACAGGAAAGGATGTTACTGTTTTAAAGAATCCATTGTTAAGAGCTGGGGTCAATGGTTTTCCTCGATACATCTTATGTCGAAGGTTACGCATTTCACCTGATATTTTTCTATGTACAGAAGCTATAACAGGTGTTGTAACAATTTGAAAGGAAATGATCTCTCCATCTTTGAGCTTGGTCATATTGCCGGTAAGATATGCAATGGGATCGTGAATGGAAAGTACTTTTTGTTTTTGTAACGGCAGCGCGTGATGACCTGAGAGTTTTAATTCTGCAAGGCTCAGGGTTGTCGTCCGGGAAAGCGCTTGGTCGAGATAATCAGTTACTTCTCGTATTTGTATTCCTGAAAGATAGGAAAAGAGGTTCTTTTTAAAAATATCTTTTTCTCTTTCTGGAAGAGATATAACATACCTAATACCTTCTTTTCTTGTAGCAACAAGCTCAAGAGCATACCGTTTTTTATGTTGTGCGAGTCGCTGCCGAAACGTCTGTTGTCTCCCGAGGGTATGGAGTAATTGATAGAGTTGTTCTGTTGCGTAGGAAGATTTACTCGTATCTGAAGGAAAGGTAAGCTCAAGAAAGGAAGATACCTCAGGTTTCCTTTGTAAGAGCACTAGCCGCATAATGTGTGGAAATATGGCTTGTATGCTTTGTACCAAAAATATAGTGAAGACAATGACAAATAATAGAATTAATTCAGGCCATAAGATGATCAAGACCGTCAACGTCAGGGGTGATGGATGAAGTGTTGAAAGAAAGGGAGCAAGTAAGCGGTATACCTGCAATTTCCATTCAGGAGAACCGGGTAATTGAACAAGAGAGGCAAGAATAACGCCATTGAGTGGATTAAGGGTATGATTTTGTGCTTGCTGAATAAGCGTAAGTATTTGTTCGTTTGTTGTCATGGCTAGGACAATGTGGCAGGAGGCAGAAGAAATAGCTTAATGTGCAATATACCAAATGTTGTGAAAGATGACAATGAGAAAAAGAGAGGCTTGTTTGCTAAATCTTAAAAAGATTTTTAACAGAAGATCGAAAATGGTTTAATTGAGAACTTTGATAGAAGATAACCTTCGTATATTTTGGCAGGGTCAATTCGAAATTTATTGTTTAAGTAATCAGGTAATGGTATAATGCCCGACATGGCAAGTGAAACGGAATTATTAATGCAAGCTGAGTTCCAAGCAGGAAACGAAACCATGTATTGGAATAAAATGGCGAACGATAAAAATAGTGATATTACTAAACAACTTTTAGGAGTAACAGCATTATTAATCCCACTCACAAGTTCTATTGTTTTAACTTTGGGCTCTTTAAACGATGCTTTAAAAGTACTTGTCGGAGGTTCATTAATTTTCTTCTTCATTTCAATGATTTTTGGAGTTATTGATATTTTTCTTGCGGCGCGTTTTTTTAGAGAATATACAAACTTTAACGCCTCACGATCCAGTAATTATCATCAAAAACGTAATGAAACTTTACAAAGTGCTGAAAAGGAAAACGAAAAATTAAAACCTCCTCCAATGTATTCTTCTACTCTTCCCCAAGTGTTTCAAATTGCTTCGTTAGGGGTAGGTATATTATTAATCATAGGTATAGCAATCACACTTTTAATTCTTCATAAATAATTTTAATTATTAAATTAATTCGCAACATCTTCAATCTTCCATGCTCTGCTTAACACTGCGCTGCCATCGCCAGGTTTAAAAGCAATGACGAACAGTTTACTGTATATATTTATTGATAACAGGAATGGAGAGCCTGAACAAATTTTTTATAACAAGCATTTATACTCTGCGTAAAGAATATTTTTGAAATAGTTATCTAACGCGTTTTTAACATATGGGGCAATATTTTGGGGGAGAACATTAAAATTAAACCACGCTGCATTATCACACTTTTCAGGTTCATTATTGCTAGGTTTACCATTCCATTTGTCAATCGTGAAGAAAAAATCAATGCGTTCCTCCATTGTTCTATAGACAGTATGGATAAGTTGCAATTTATCTAAGTCAATTTCTATTCCTGCTTCTTCTTTTGCTTCTCGTTTAATTGCTTGTTTTGGTGTCTCGTTTTTCTCTACATGGCCGGCAATTAAACTATAATTTCCATCCTGATGACCAGTATTAAATCTTCTTAACATGAAAATTTTATTATTTTGTATTAACAGAAGAAAGACTGAAGGAATTATTTTATTTCTTACTTTTTTCATCAATTGGAATAATCTTTAGCGGAAGGAACTATTCCTTCATAGGCACCTTCAAGAGGAATCGTATCAGCTTGTCGGCAAGCGTCATAAATACTTTCTTGTACTGCTTTGGCAGCAGCTTGACTGATAATATCTATTTGAAGATTTGCCCAACTGTCACGAGCAATTTGTTCACCTAAGGGTGTAAGAAAATCCTTAACTTCTTCATTTGAGAAGACAAAGACTGTATCTCCATCAAGAGAAGTATTCACTGGGTCAATTGCCCGTACTTGTCCATGTGTTGCAATTTGAGCAACACGTTCATAATTTTCACGTGTTTTTAGGTCAACATTTAATCCTACTATGGATATTGTGGTATTTGCTTTTTCTTGCGTTAAGAACTCAGAAAAATCTTCAAATGATTTGTATTTTTCACCGTCAACTGCACTCCTATTTCCTGCAAGAATTTCACCATTTGGTAAGATGATATTTCCAATCGCATTTAGTACTGTCAGTGCTGAGACAACTACACCATTACCCAAATCAATCCGACTACATCCAATTCCAGCTTTCATCCCGGCAAAAGACTTTCCGTAATTCTGGTATTGAAATTTTCCAACTGATGTACCTGTACCAGCACCAACATTCCCTCGCTCAACAGGATCAGAGGTTGCATTCTCAACTGCTTCTCTTCCAAAAGCAGGGTTAAACTGTTCAATTCTTGTTCCTAGATCATACACAATTGCACCGGTAACATTTGGATTTATAATCTTGTTACTTTTAAATCCAATTTTTCGTTCAGTTAACACTGTCATAATTTCAGCACCAGCTCTAAGCCCTGACCAGCTACCACCAGAAATAAACATAGCATGACCTCTATAATCTGATCTGCCGTTTTTTAGCGTATCAGTATTAAATGTGCCAGGATCACCACCATATGACTTGTACGCCATCGGAAAATCTCTGTCAAAAAGTACAACTGTTGTTCCGGTAAGTTTATCTAAATGTGTGGAATGTCCAACTTTAACACCCTTAATTGCAGTTAGAGTTTTGTTCATAAGATTATTATAACAGGTTTCGAAT
>DATMOG010000018.1:0-8056 GCA_035568375.1 Candidatus Sulfotelmatobacter sp. | reverse complement strand
TGATCCGATGTCTTGTCAAAGAGCTACAACGCATACAAAATGCGTCTTTTTGTTGTGGCTTTATCATCCACTTCCAAGTTTCAATTTATTCAGTATTTTCTTATCAATTTTCTCCACTTGACTTTTCATAGCTAGTCTTTCACTTATACTATTTGTGCCGATTATAGAGCCGTGTCAAAGGATTTTTATTACTGTTCTTTTTTATACTGATAAAATATCTTGATAATTTACCCATTTACATTTCAAGTATAACAAATGATTCACAAAATAGTACTTTACGTAGTATACGAAAAATAACTTATTAATACGATACGATTATGTACAAGTTCTACCGGGAGCACATACCCCCTTTGGAATGCCTGAAGGTACTTTATTGCAATTCTTGATTTTACCTGCACATAAAACTTTTGAGTTGTGTTTTTGTGACAATTCATTTTTTGTAGCAGTATATGACGTGAAAAGAATAAATGATGATAATACTAAAATAATAGCAACAAAAATAAGCACAAATTTCATCAATAATTTATTGTATCATTTTCCTAACAGATATGTGAAAGCCCCTTTTCGTTAAAAGATTGTAATAAGAGCAATATAGATAGCTAAGTATAGAATACAGTTATTAAACCATAGAACAATAATCGAATCCCTGTAAAAACTCAAGCATTTTTTTCTCATTTGTAGTATACTTAATAATGATGCATAAAAAGTTTTATGCAAGTGGATTTTTATATCATTTACCTTCTCAACAAATTCTCTTGCAACAAGATATTTCTTCACAAAATCTCTTATCTCAGTGGTTTTTATTTGGAAAACATCATACTGAAAAAGAGGATCCCGGAATAATGTTCAAAAATGCAGTCAAAGAATTCTTAGAAATAACAATTCCTACCGTTCACCCTATATATTCTTATGAAAAAGAAAACACCAATCATTGCATCTTTTACGCAGAGATAGATGAGCTACAAGATTTTTCAGCAACAAACAATAGTATATTTAATTGGTTTTCCTTCAAAAATGTACTTAAACTACAAATTGCGGAACAAACGAAACATGATATTGTAGTTGGACAGAGAGTAATCGAGGCTGCGTCAAGAAAAAGCAGAGGTGAACATACCTTTCAATAAATTATAGACAATATCTACTCAACAAACGTGAGGGCAGTACCTTTTTTACCTGCCCGACCTGTTCTTCCTATTCTATGAATATAATCATCATAAGAAGTTGGTGCATCATAGTTAATGACATGTGTTACATTCTCAATATCAAGTCCACGTGAAGCTACATCTGTTGCTAACAGTATTTGAATCTCATTACGCTTAAATTGTTGTAAAACTCTCTGCCTCTGATTTTGATTTTTATTACCATGAATTGCATCAGCATTAAATCCACGATGCACAAGTTCATTTGTTAACTTTTGTATTCCCCATTTTGTACGTCCAAAAATGATCACTTTTTCAAATTCTGATTGAACTAAAAGATCATGCAACATATCTATTTTTGATCTATTATTAGGCAATCGAACAATATCTTGATCAATATTTTCAGCTGTGGCTTGTTGCTTAACTGAAATAGTTACAGGATTAGTAACAAAATTACTCAAGATATCTCGAGTTTTGCTGTCTAGTGTAGCCGAAAAGAATAATGATTGACGAATCTTAGGAAGAAGTGAGATAAGATTTTCAACTTCTCTTTTGAATCCAATATCAACCATTCTATCTACTTCATCAAGAACAATATTTCGGAATAAACCTAAATTCAAAACTTTTCTTTCAATTAAATCTTTAAGTCTACCAGGTGTTCCAATTACAAAATGAGGATTATGCCGTAATGTATTGACTTGCATTTTAATATTTGCCCCTCCGATAATTGCTACAGCTTCTAACTCTAATCCTTTTGCAAATATACGGAATTCATCACGTATCTGTATTGCAAGTTCACGAGTAGGGACCACTATTAGAACTCTTTGATTCTTATCAAGATAGGATTTATTGATCAAAGAAATAAGAAATGCTGCTGTCTTACCTGTACCTGTATTGGCTATACCAATGATATCTTTTCCAGCAAGCAATTCCGGGATTGCTTTTTCCTGGATTGTTGTTGGAGCAGTATATCCATGATCTGCAATATTTCGCTTTAATTTATCTATTATTGGATATTCCGAAAAGAGCATACTTGCTCTATTTTCGTCTTGTATAGGTGCCTCAACTGCTTTTTTGATAAAAAGATTCGGATCAAGCTTTTTTTCAAGCTTTGTTCCACGACGAAAATTTGCTCTTGACGAATACGTACGAGCTCCGGATTTGGCATAGTTAGTATTTCTTGATTTCGATCTAAACATAGTTATCTCTTTTCTGGGTACACTTTACCTTTTTTTTATCCTATATAATATACTAATACGTCTGCTTAGGAATGAAGTTATTTTTATAGGAAGAAGATACAAGTGAGGAAAAATATAATATAGGTATCTTTTATCTTTACTAAAAACTAAATCAACTATAAGCAGATGTATTAATATACAACTGCAAGACTAAAACATCATACCATAGTAATCTACCTTTGTCAATAATGCTATAGGATATTTGCTGAGACTATCCTTTCTTGACTTTTCTTACTCTATCAAAAATGCAATCTAAAATCCTTCTAAAAAAATCGTGAAGAAATACTTTGTAAAGAATTACGTATTGCAATACGAGGCATATTCATACTTGGATATGAAGCATACCCTCCCCATGTACCTAGACCACCTACAAAGCCAGCAGTTTGAGCAGCCTTTTGCACATTCCAATTACTCGCTCCGTAAGGATAGGCAATAAAATTTATTACTGTACCATTTTGCGCCTGAAGTGTTGCTTTGCTTTGTTGCAACTCTTTTAGCATATTTGCATAAGATAAGTTTGGTAAATATGCATGTGTTATTGTATGCGCTTCAAAGGAAATAAGACCTGAAGATTGCATTTCATGAATATTGTTCCAAGAGAGATATGCGGATTGCCCAACAAAACCAGTTACAACAAAAGAAACAGCATGAAAATTATATTTTTTAAGGATTGGATAAGCATTAGCGTAAAAATCTATATACCCATCGTCAAAAGTTAAAACAATTGGCTTAGCTGGTCGTGCAGCTTTACCCTTAAAAATACCATAGAGTGTGTCCAGCGTAATAGGTGTGTATCCATGCGAAGATAAGTAATTCATCTGCTGATCAAATGTTGTTGGGGAAACAGATAAACTAATACCAAGTGTATCCTTGGGATAATTATAGTCACGAATATAATGATAAGTAAGAATTGGTATACCTCGAGAAGCTTCTACTTTTGTAAGAATTGTTACATAGCAAATTGAAAATACAAATAATGTTAAAAAAAATAATGGCAGTCTTTGTAACATCTATTTAGCATAGCAAAAAAATGCTGATGCTTCAATACTAAATTATTTATCTTTCCATGATACTTCTAATCTTTTCAACAGTAAAAACAAAATCTTTCTCTTTTTCTTTTCGTGGACGTTTAAGCGTAACCGGAATAATTGTTTGCAAAGATCCATCCTTCATAATCCCAATACGATCAGCAAGCATTACTGCTTCTTCAAAATGGTGAGAAACCATTACTATGGTAGTATGCGTCTGTTCCCAAATTTGTAATAAATCTTTATGCAACTCGTCTGTTATTACAGGATCCAGTGCAGAGAATGGTTCATCCATTAATAATACATTTGATTCAGTCGCAAGAGCCCGAGCAATGCCAACACGTTGTCTTTGTCCTCCCGATAGTTCTCGTGGATATTTTTTCAAAAAGCTCTCAAGATGTACCATCTGTAGATACTCTTTTGTTACTCGTAAAACTTTTTCTTTCCCAAATCCATGCATACGGGCAGCAAATGCTACATTATCTTCAACTGTCAACCATGGTAATAATGCCCCTGATTGAAAAACCATACCTACATGTGCTGGTTTTATAAGCTCACCATTTGTCGGTTTTTCAATGCCGGCAATCATTTTCAATACAGTAGATTTGCCACATCCTGACGGACCTAAAAGACAAAAAAATTCATCTTTTGCGATAGAAAGCGTTAGATTATGAATAACATACGTTGCAGAAGATTTTTCGTAAGCCTTATTAATATTAGTTAATACAATTGGTGAATCCATATCAGTCAAACTTAAATCTTTGCGCCAAATGAAGTAAGCGTTGCCAAACAAAAAAATTTATCAATGTAATAAAAAGTATCATGACACTAAGCGTTGTAAGAAACACTGCATTTTTACCTTGAGCGCTTGAGTCAACTAACAAACTGCCCAAACCTAATAAATCCTGCGAAATATTCCCATTCGGAATATAGGTATGTAAGACTTCGGCAACAATAACAGTTGTCCATCCTTGAGCCCATGCCAGGAGTGATCCTGTTACGATAAAGGGAAAGATTGCAGGAAGAGTAATATACCAAAATTTTTTGATACCGGTTACATTAAAAACAACAGCTGCTGATTCAACATCCTCAGGAATTGTCTGTAAACCACCAATAACCGTAAAGACAATATTCCATACCATAGCCATAAAAATAATAAAAATTGCTGCAAATTCAAACATATGAGAAGAAGTAAAAAAAACAATTACAACTGGAAAAAAAGCCAAAACAGGTATTGATTGTAAGACATCAGAGATTGGCAGAAGTACTCGTTGTACACGTGGAGTACTCACGATAAGTAAAGCGAGCGGAATCGAAACAATAACAGAGAATATGTATGAAACAACTAATCGAACAAACGTATTTATTGTCGCTGTTACTATAACTTGCGTTGAAACTTGATTAATATTAAATGAATTATTCGGATTTATAAAATGTAAAATCAAAGAAGTAATGATAATAAAAGCAATGTTGGCAGCAATTATCGTTGTTAAATGACGCTTTACCGTTGTTTCATAAAAAAAATGGAAATGATGATGTCGAATTCTAATTTTATATTTATGTTTTGTTACATTTTCACTTATATCTTTTTCTCCGCTGATTGCATGTATTTCTCTATTCATAGATCTAATGTAACATATGATAAATTAAAAGACCATGATCTTTCAATGCAGCTCACCAGCTAATATGATCATTAATGTCTGGTTGCAAGCTGCACAACTTTAATAACCATGAGTATACCAGCGATTACTAAATACCCCATGCCTATTTTTTTAGTAATTAACCATTCGCTTATCTAGAAACTGCTCAAAAAATACTGCATAGGAATTCATGCTGCCTTCTACACAACAAGTACATATAATCCTACAGCTATCTGAAATACAATATAATCGAGGAAAAATTTAAATTGAGGGGGAGGGATGTAATACGGAAAGAGCTTTTCTAAAATTTTTACCATGGACCGGATCTTCTAATACCTTGGATTCTATATCTAAAGTAGAAGAGATACCTTTAGGTGTTGCAGTAACTACCTGAAATTGGACACGATCAGGTTCTCTAACAAAACTAACTGATCCAGTATGATCTTCTGAGCTATCACCATCCACGACTACCATACAACCATGTCTTGCTTCTTGCGTTATTTTGAGTTTGTCAAATTTTCCTTCCTGAAACACAGATAACTGAACAACCCTACTCTCTCCTGATTGCACAAATGTTATAGTCTCTTTTTTAGGACCAGGCATGAGTATCGTAGATAGTCCACCATTATTATCTTGAAAAACCTCTGCACCCAATACGCTCGCAACTTGACCAATCTGTTCTTGATTTATAGCTGAAAGTCTTGTTACAAAGGATCTACTTAATTGCTCAGATTCAGGAACAATTGGCAATTCTGCACCCGGACGCCTCGCTCGTAGCAAGCTGAGAGCGCTTCTGAATAAGGTCTTTTTAGTTGTAGGACCTTCTTTTCTTTCAACCATACTTCTAAAATTTTATACCATATAACATCAATTATTGCAAGATAGGTTCGAGGAGCACCCCATTATTTGATCCATAGGCTTCGGTACATAAGATGCAATTAAAGCAACACGCCATTGGAGTGATATTCATCAATAAGGTGTGTGCCTGGAGAGCAGCAGCAAGCAAAATCACCAGTGTTACAATTTCGCCTACAACAGCTTGAAGCATAGTTTTGTTGACCCTGCATCTGGTTCAAGCCGGGATTGAAAGATAAAATCATTGATGGTTCTCTTAATCAAGATCAACCTCGTGATGGAAGCTTAATATTTGCGCTCTCAGGCACTCTGAGAAGAGTCCATGAGCCAATTTTAAACAGTTACGTATTGTCGATATATTTCTTTGCTTCTTTACTACTCTCATAATATTTATTATACAATTCTTCAATTTTTGATCGAATTAATAAAATTATAACATGGATGTATTCAAAAAAAAATTTATGTTCTCTAGTATATACTGGCATAATTATCTGATTGAAACAACTTTATAAAATAGACCTGCAATAAATTCTATGCCAATGTTCTTATAAAATCTAAGCAGAAACAGTCTTCTTCTTGACATCTACAGTAAGAACATTTACGCTGAAATAAGTTACTAATCTGTAACATTAAGAGATGTTTCATTGGTTCAACTGGTTACCATTACTTTTTAATCCTACTGCTTTTGAAGCTCATGGCGTTCATTTTATTCGTTATCCCAATTTGATGTTGTTTTTAATAATTAGTAATCTTTTTATCGTTTTAGCCTATTATTCAATCCCAATTCTGCTTATAATCTTTGTTTATAAACGACAAGATATTCCATTTAAATGGATATTTTTTATGTTTAGTGCATTTATTTTTTTATGTGGCACACATCATGTTGTACATATAATAACCTATTTCTTTGGTCTGTATCCACTAGAAGCAATTATTGATTTCCTTACCGGAGTAGTATCAATCATTACAGCAGCTGTATTATGGTATATCTTACCCTTAGCATTAAAAATTCCCAAAAGAGAACAACTAGCGACTCAATCTGCTCTCTCAGCGATTGTCGAATCTTCTGAAGATGCGGTTATCGGAAAGACTTTAGATGGCATTGTAACCAGTTGGAATAAAAGTGCAGAAAGAATATATGGATACACCGCTCAGGAAATGATTGGTAACTCAATAAATAAGATAGCACCGCCAGACCGTCACGATGAAATTCCGGCAATTCTTGAGCGGATTAGAAAAGGCGAACATATAGCACATTTTGAAACAGTTCGTATGAAAAAAAATAGATCTCTCGTTACTATTTCTCTGTCTATTTCTCCCATAAAAAACACATTGGATGAAATTGTTGGAGCTGCAGCTATCGAACGCGATATGACAGAAAGAAAAAAACTACAAGAGGCAGAAGATAAATTAAAAGTTGTTGAAGCTCTGCAGGAACTCAATAAAGAATTGGAATCGTTTAGTTATTCTGTTTCCCATGATCTTCGTGCCCCGCTTCGGGCAATTGACGGCTTCTCAAAAATCTTGACCGAAGATTATTCTGAAAAATTGGACGATAACGGTAAACATATCATTGCAACTATCCGGAGTAGTACGCAACAAATGGGAGCTTTAATTGATGATCTTTTATCTTTCTCTCGCATAGGTCGACAGGAAATAAAAACTACAAATGTTGATATGACAGCACTTGCAAAAACAGTTTTTGATGAATTAAAACAGATGAATCCTCAGCATTCAATTCAATTCATCTGTGCAGACCTTCCTATCGCGCATGTCGATCCCACACTCATGCATCAAGTGTGGATGAATCTGTTATCAAATGCAATAAAATTTACACAAAAAAAAGAGGATGCTGTTATTACAATAGGAAGCAAAATCGAAAAAGATACAAATATATATTATGTAAAAGATAATGGCGCTGGATTTGATATGAAATATGTTGAAAAACTCTTTGGTGTTTTTCAACGACTCCACAGCGCACAAGATTTTGAAGGTACAGGCATTGGGCTTTCCATTGTACAACGCATCATTAAAAAACATGGAGGCAAAGTATGGGCAGAAGGTATTGTAGATCAGGAAGCGACTTTCTATTTTTCATTACCAAAGAGCTTACCACTCAAATGATAATGAATTCAAGAAGAATCTTCTATCCAAAA
>DATMOG010000017.1:0-4191 GCA_035568375.1 Candidatus Sulfotelmatobacter sp. | reverse complement strand
TCCTCTGTATTAAACCAAACGACACCTTTTACTTGAGGATTGTTCTTCATATAAATAGCAAGCAGGGTTACCCAATCTGCCTTTGTTTTACCTGTTTGAGAATCCGCACTTGCTGTTTCTGCAATAACCAATGGCTTTTTTGATGTAGATAAGACAGAGACCGTTAGAGAATAAAGATCAGTAGGAGCTGTCCAAATATTTTGTTTATATCTCCCTGCCCAATTAAAAGCACTGAATCCTACCCAGTCTACATAAGCATCTCCAGGATAAAATGCGTTAATTTGATCTGCATAAGGAACATGCGGATTAGTATAAATAGCATTGGGTGACCATAACCACGTAACATTTGTCGCTCCTTCTTTCACAAACACATCATGCACATGTCTCCACGCAGCTATATATTCCTGCGGTGTATTAAGCGTGCTGCCCCAAGGGTACCAGTTGCCATTCATTTCGTGAGTGAAGCGAATTATGATCGGTTTACTGTAGTCTCTAATATCATCAGCATAACTTTTTATATAACCATCAAATTTACCTGAGGTAATATTTACCAATCGATATTCTTTTTGGTCAATTTTATTTTCTGACCTATCATAGCCTGAAACAGGCACCCAAGGCTCCCATGTAATAAGAGGGATGCTATTATGATCTGCTATATTATCTGCCCATCCTCTATTAAAATTGTTATTTTTATCTCCCCATGACTGATAAACACCTACAATGGCAAATTGCTTATCTACTTTTTTCTCCAACTCAAGCAGGGTGTCATAATTTTGATCGAAAAGCGAGACTCCTAAAAAAACACCTTTGGTTGGGATGATTACTTTCTTTACTGATGCTTTGCCTGTCATTTTGTGCGGTTGGGCATTTTTAGGATAGAGAGCAAAAAAGAGAAGAAATGAAATAATAAGCAAAAAGATGACAACAGAAATAGATATTTTTGTACTGCCTTTGTTGATCTTTTTTATGATTTTTGATTTCATGCTTATCTTAAAAAGATGATAAATACATTGGATTTTGAATGTTTTCCATAAAGGATTGAAGGGATGCTGGGGTGACATTAATAAGCCAATTAACATTTTCCTGCTTCATACGGGTTTCATTATAAAAGAGAACAGCCTTAACTTTTGGAAAGTTATTCGGTATCTGCGTTGCCAGCATATCTTGATACCATACTGGCTTATCTCCACCCACATCTGTTGTATTTACCTCGGCAATCATTAATGGCTTTGTAGGAGCGAGTGATGTTATAGATGAATATGACTGAAGGAATACCTGACTGAAACTCTGCCAGTTACTCCATGATTGCGTCTTACCCCAGTTATATCCATCAAGTCCAATCCAATCAACATAAGAATTTCCAGGATAAAGGGATGCGTAAGGGATACTAGTAGGTGTAATGACATTGGGAGACCATACCCATATAACATTTGTTGCACCTTCTGAAGCTATAATGTCATGGAATCTCCTCCATGCCTGGACAAAATCAGCAGGAGAACTAGTTGTCTTTTGTGTACTCCAATCAATACTGTCAATGTTCATTTCCCACGCAAATCGCAAAAAAAGAGGCTTGCCATATTGTTTCAAGTTACTTCCTATTTTCTGAAGGAAGCTATCGCATCCTCCACCAGCAATGGTTTTATATAAATTTTTTCCATTTTGCTGACATTCAGCAAAAAAATATGGATTGCTGCTTAGCATTGGACGCCATCCGTTATCTCTAATTGTTTGCAGCTCGGTAACAATGGAAGGCTTGCCTAAGTTCTCCCAGCCTCTGTAATAATGGGCAATCGCAACTTTTTTGCCAATTAGGCCTTGAAGCTGGGTTAATTTTTCAGGATGCAGCGTATATGATGATTCATCCCAGAAGCCTTCAGTCCACATGCCTAAATAAACTGAGTGAGATGGGTTGGGAGCAGATGTTACGAAGGCTGTTGGTTGTTGTGAGGTTGTAGGACTAGTAGAAATTTTCATTGTTTTAGCTCCTAAGCTATCTTGCTGCTGAATTACTTGTGCGTTTGATCTTGTATTAATTTTACTCCTTTGGTAAGAAAAAAACACTAATACTGGAACAAAAAGAATGACTAATAAAAATAAAAGGAGAAGGTTTTTGCGTTTTTTAAAAAGAGAGGATGAAATCACCCATAAAGACTATTAAATTAAGCTAGTAATGTCAAGGTGAATAATGAAAAAATGAAAAAAAATAGTGATGAGACGCAATACTTAGCTTATTACTGCCTTTATTTTCCTAAAAGGAGAAGATAAAAGTACTTTCAGGTCAAGTTTTTCCAAGCTGAGCGCTATCTTTTTTAGTCCTTCACTCAAAACAAAGTAATACAAAATGTATGTATTAGTCCATGCCCAGAAAAGGAGTTGTATTTCCTGATGATGAGCATAAAAAGCAAACATAATATCAATTGCCGTAATAGATCCCAATATCGCATGTGGAATAAAAAGCTTTGGCAGAGCTTCTGCCTTCTGCTCAGATCCTTTAGGTGTCACTTTGTAAATCAGTCTCTTTCTCATCAATACACCTACAAAAGCAACAAAGTAGATCGGCCAAGCAGCCATATTTAACAACTTTGCTCGCAACATCAAGCCAGATTCATTTTTAGGATCAATGTTAAATTTTTGTAGCCACAAGAATATTACCTGCTGCAAAATAATGAGGGGAGGGTAGAGCAGTAATAATTCATTCAGTTTCATTGAAGTTGACTGAATATCGAAAATAAAGTAGAGCGTAAGCAGTCCAATTCCCAAGACTTGTGCTACTCCAAAAAAGTAATATTGCTGGAGGAGAAAATAGTTAATAGCATGTTTTGGACGCATTTTCAAGAACAGCTTTGGACTTTGTGTAAAAAGAATGTCAATCAAGCCGTAAGCCCACCGCATTTGCTGACTGAAATATGCGTCCCACGTTGATGGTCCTTCTCCAATTGCCAGTATCTCAGGGACATAAACACTCTTCCATCTTTTGGAATAGAATTTCATGCCTGTTAAATGATCTTCAACGATATGCCCTGAATAACCATCTATAGTATTGTGTGCCGCAACCCTAACCACATGGTTAGCTCCAATAAAGAGCTGCATGTCGCTACCGAAGAATCCTTTTTGCATCGCTCCATAGAATCCGTAGGCTTGCTCGGCTGCGCCCCTGGCAATCCATGAGTCATCAAGATTACCATAAATTTGAGGTGAACCGACAAAGGCAACATCTGGATCACGGAAATATCCAAGTGTTTTTTTTAGGAAGTTCTTTTCAGGAATGAAATCAACGTCAATCTGAGCCACAAATTCATATTTTTCTCCGTTTTGGTCATACCAAGAATTATAGTTTCCAGCTTTTGTTTTCGCTTTATACAATCCAGCCTCCATATTATATTTTTTAATTCCTTTTCTTGAATAGTGTTTTGCTCCATACAATCGGCATAACATTTTAGCTTCTTCATCATTTCCTTCATCAAGTACCCATGTATCATGTGGATAATCAACCTCAACCATCGCTTTTAATGCTTTCTCTAAAACATCGTATGGTTCTTTGCCAGGAACGAAGGCTGTTAAAAAGGCAACTTTTAAGTTTTTCTCAGGATTTATGTGTTTGGGGTGCTTCATGTTGTAAGCCGTAATCCATAAGAACAGCTCATTTATGATTTGATACCATACGACATAGCTCAAGACGACGAACAGAGCTAAATCAATCAAATGAAAAGAACTATTAAAGTTTTTAGGAATGTGTGCTGCCTGAAACCACCAAAAGGCAAATGCACCAGAAAGAAGTAATCCCATTGAGAGTAATGAGGCGTATATAGCACGATCAAAAAAACGCATTACTGGCAACTTAATTAGCCTTGTATCTAGAGTCCTATTCATATAGACCTATAATATATCAAATTAAATACTATAAGTCAACATATTTTTTAGAAAAAGCGGTAATGTGCTGAAATAGGTTCGAACATCATTTGGTAGGCTACCCCAATTTTTTAGCCACAGGAATTTATTAGAGTTAGCCTTGAATTGGTAAAATCACTTAACGGATTCGAACCCTCGGTGTATAATCGAAAAGATTTCCTCGAAGCTCTGCTTCGGGGTATAATGTTCACGTGAGTGAACATATTCTCAAGCGTCACAATAAAACATTGCTATTGTTTCATCTGGTATGTCCAGTAAAATACAGAAGGAAAGTATTTACGG
>DATMOG010000016.1:0-6567 GCA_035568375.1 Candidatus Sulfotelmatobacter sp. | reverse complement strand
ACGTATAGGGGCTGACACCTGCCCAGTGCTGGTAAGTTAAGAATCTCGGGTGAAGTTCGCAAGAATCAGCCTAGGATTCAAGCTCCAGTAAACGGCAGCAGTAACTATAACTGTTCTATGGTAGCGAAGTTCCTTGTCGGGCAAGTTCCGACCCGCACGAAAGGTAGAACGACCAAATAACTGTCTTAATCCTTTACCCGGCGAAATTGAGATGGCTGTGAAGACGCGGCCTAGGTATACATGGACAAAAAGACCCCGGGAGCTTTACTGTAGCTTGGCATTTGCAAGCTTTTTCTAATTGTTTAGAATAGGAGGGAGATTCGTCATCAGTGAAATACCTCTCTTTGGAATGAGTAAGCATCACTTCGACCCGCATAAAGATACGGGCGAAGAACAGTGTCTGGTGGGCAGTTTTACTGGGGAGGTAGGCTCCTACAACGCAACGGAGCCGCACAAAGGTTGGCTAGTCATGGATGGAAATCATGATGATAGCGCAATGGCACAAGCCAGCTTGACTGCGAGACTTACAAGTCGAGCAGGTACGAAAGTAGGTCATAGTGATCCTGTGATGCATAGTGGTATGCACACAGCTTAACGGATAAAAGCTACCCCGGGGATAACAGGCTGATCGCATCCAAGCGTCCACAGCGACGATGCGGTTTGGCACCTCGATGTCGGCTCATCACATCCTGGGGCTGGAGAAGGTCCCAAGGGTCCGGCTGTTCGCCGGTTAAAGTGGTACGCGAGCTGGGTTCAGAACGGCGTAAGCCAGTTCGGTCTCTATCCTGTATACCCGTTTGAAATTTGAGGAGGTCTGTCCCTAGTACGAGAGGACTGGGATGGGGGAATCCCTGGTGTGTCGGTTGTTCCACGAAAGTGGGCACTGCCGAGTAGCTAGATTCCCATCGGATAACCGCTGAAAGCATCTAAGTGGGAAACCGTCTCCAAGATAAGATTTCGATGGTCCGCAAGGACTGAAAGACCCCTGGGAGACTACCAGGTTGATAGGAGGGCAGTGGAAGCATAGTAATGTGTTAAGCTTACCCTTACTAATGGTCGATTGGTAAATTTTTTTAAGACATCTCTTCACTTTTTGAGGAGCTATTTCAAGCTTCTTGCTCTTTACTAACAAAAATTTTCTGGTGATTGAAGCGTTATGGCACCACCTCTTCCCATTCCGAACAGAGAAGTGAAACGTAACAGCGCTCACGATACTACTTATTAGTGGGAAAATAGGTCATCGCCAGGATATTTTTGTTAGTAAGTGATATATCCAAATAAACCGCCAGTAAGGGCGGTTTTTTGGTGGAGAAGAAAGAGGTCTCTTGCGGTAGGCTTGTTATAGTGATATACTTACACTATCTTTTTACAGAAAGGCATATGATGAATGACAAACAAAATACCCTCCAATAATGCTTCAAGTGCGATGGCACAGCTTCTTGCAAAGCATCAAAATAAGTTCATAACGCTTAAAAAAGGCGAAAGTCTTAAAGCAAAAATTACCAAACTTACTCCAAATGAAATACTCGTTGATGCTGGGGCAAAAACTGAAGCAGTAGTCCTGGAGCGCGACAAGCGTATTGTCCAGACAATTATGAATCAATTCAATGTCGGTGACACTGTTGAAGTCAACGTTCTTAATCCTGAATCGGAAAGTGGACAGTCAGTTGTCTCTTTGCGTCGCTATCTTGGTAATATGGCTTGGGAGAAATTAGAAGAGTTGCAAAAAAAATCAGAACAGCTCGAAGTTACTGTGAAGGATTCGAGTAAAGCGGGCTACGTTGTTGATACAGCATTTGGCGTCTCAGGTTTTTTACCTCAATCACATGTCTCCTTTACCCATGATGGGTTGAATCCTGGTCAAACAGTGAAAGCTCGAGTGCTTGAATTAAACCGTGCTGATAATAAAGTAATTTTTTCTCAGAAACAGACACTTTCATCCGAAGAATTTGCAGCAATTGCTAAACATTATAATATAGGTGAAAAAATGAACGTAACCGTAACTACCGTAACACCTTTTGGCCTTTATGTTGCCTTACCAAGGTCAAAAGATGTCAAATCAGAGCATGCTTTGGAAGGATTTATCCATATTTCTGAGGTTTCCTGGAGTAAGATTACTGATTTAAGTGAGTTATTTATTTCTGGGCAGGAAATTGAGGCTGTTTTGACAAGATTTGATAACGAAACTCAACGGGTAAGTCTTTCACTCAAACGTTTAATTGCAGATCCATTCGAAACCCTTATAGAAAAATATCCTGTTGATACCAAAATACGCGGGACTGTCATTGCAATTGAACTTGGTGATGTCATTTTTTCCTTTGGTGAAGGTGCAGAGGGTGTACTTCGAAAAGATAAGATTCCACCAACAATAAAATATATCGAAGGACAAGATGTAAATCTTACAATTGCTGATTATGACAAGCGTAAACATCGTATTCTTGTTTCACCTGTACTTCTTGAAAAGCCAATGGGTTATCGATAATGTGGTCCCAAATTTATAGATAGCAAAGTTTATAGATATACAATGTAGATTTAAGCTTTGCAATTGAAATTTTGAGATTTGCTCCTCAGTTTTAAATTCTTTCTGCCTAAGAGTATAATGACATTATGGTTAAGAAATCTATAGTAAATTTTGTCTGTCAAGAATGTGGTTATGATAGCCCGCAATGGTTAGGAAAATGTCCTGAATGTGGTGCATGGAATTCTATGAAGGAATTCATTGTGCAAAATAAAACATTTAAAGGTACTAATAGTGTAATTGTTTTAGAGACGAAAAGACCTCAAAAACTCAAGGAAATTGTATATCAAGAAAAGTCAAGAATTCAAACTGAATATCAAGAATTGAATAATGTTTTAGGTGGAGGAATTGTGAGAGGATCAGCGATACTTATTGCCGGTGATCCAGGAGTTGGAAAGTCAACATTATTGCTCCAATTAGCATTGAGTCTCTCTATAAAAAGTAAAGTACTATATGTTAGTGGTGAGGAATCAGTCGAGCAGGTCAAAATGCGTGCTGTACGAATGACTGAAAGTGATTTTATAGCTAAGAATAATGTGAAGCAGGAGTATGATAATTTATTCCTTGTTTCTTTAACAGATGCCGATATGATTGTCGGACAAATTGTCGACATGAAACCAGATTTAGTGATCATTGATTCTATTCAAACAATTGAGTCACAAAATGTATCAGGATTATCGGGATCTGTTGCACAAGTGCGCTATTCTGCATTGCAATTTATACGGACTGCAAAGCAGTATAATATTCCTATTGTGATTGTTGGACATGTTACAAAAGAAGGAATGGTTGCTGGACCAATGGTGTTGTCTCATATGGTTGATACTGTTCTTTTTCTTGAGGGGGAAAAATTTGCTAAAACGAGAATTCTCAGAAGTCTAAAAAATCGATTTGGTCCAGTTGATGAAGTAGGGATTTTTTTGATGGAAGAGAATGGTATGCAAGAGGCGACCAATCCCGAGCAACTTTTTCTTACACAAGGAGGAGAACAAGTGCCTGGAAGTGTTCTTGTTTCAACTCTTGAAGGGTCAAGAGCCTTTCTTGTTGAGATACAAGCATTGGTAGTCACTACACGGCTTCCTATGCCACGTCGAGTTGTATCCGGTGTTGATGGGCGACGAGTAGAACTTTTACTTGCTGTTTTGCAGAAGCATTATTATCTTCCATTGGATACGATGGATGTATTTGTCAATGTCGCCGGCGGAATGAAACTTGCCGATCCTGGAATTGACTTGGGTATTTGTATAGCAGTATATTCAAGTTTAAAGAATATCGCAGTTGCCAGAACAGTTGGCATAGCGGAAGTTGGCCTATTGGGTGAATTGCGTGTGGTGAATGGTTTGGATAAACGAGTTAGGGAAGCTGAAAAGTTAGGATTCAAAAATACGATAACGGCAAAGAAATATAAGACATTACGGGAAGTATTAGATAAGTTTAATAAAGTATAGAAATAATGGAAAAAGAAAAAGTAGTCAAACCAATTGAAGAGATAATACCGGAAAAAATAGAAGGAGAAAAAAGAACGCCACCATTTTCTCCCAATATTATCGGAGCTATAGCCGATGAAGTTTCAAAAACGTTGATTAGTCGTTTGCCTGGTGTTATGCGTGCAAGAGCACGAAAGAAAACTAGTAAAAAAACTAAGAAAATAGAGAATGCTATTTTTTTAGATACTTCTGCAATTATTGACGGCAGGATTTTTGACGTTATTTATATCGGATTGCTCAATGGAATCGTTGTTATTACTTCGCATATTCTTTTGGAACTGAAGCATTTGGCAGATACACAGAATACTGTTAAGCGAGTACGTGGTAGAAAAGGTTTAGAGGCACTCGAAAAATTGCGTAAAGCAAAGCAGATCAAAGTCCTCATCTTGTCCGAAGATACCGGTAAGCAAATCAAACAATCAGCTGAACGGATTGAAGTAGATGAACAGCTTATTAAAACAGCAAAATATCATAAAGGAAAGATTATAACATGCGATTATAATTTGGAGAAAAAGGCAAGTATTGAAAACGTTACCGCAGTCAATATGAATGCTCTTGCGAATTGTCTCAAAGCAGTTGCTGTGCCAGGTGAATCGCTTCATGTCAAAATTGCGCATCTTGGGAAAGATAAGACGCAAGGAGTTGGCTATTTGGATGATGGGACAATGATTGTCGTTGAAGATGGAAGCGATGATCTCAATAAAGCACTTGATGTGGTTGTTTCGCGAATTATTCAGACTGCAACGGGAAGAATTCTTTTTGCAAAGAAGATATAAGTCTCCTACAAAAAAGCTCATCCCCTTTGAAGAGGTAAGAGCTCCTGCCCAAAGCCCCTACCTCATCAAAAAAGACGAGCGTAAAAAATATTCATGAAAAATCTTGATTTATCAAGAAAATAATTCATTTTTAGCCTCGACCATTTTTCTTGACACATTATTGAATATAGTGTATTTTTAACTTCGGCAATTAGTTTTATTCCTGCCTGAAGGACTAAATGCCATTTACCCTAAGAGCATTGCTTATCGTACCTGAACTTATCTTTTGAGTAACGAAAGTGATGCTCTTTTTTTGTGTTTTTATAAATCAATCTCAATTTCCCTCATTTTTATCTGTTTATGAGAATCCATTCGGATTAATTTACCTGCTAAAGAACATTACACCAATTTAATTGGTGTACCTATTCCTAATTCCATCATTCTCTGAAATTGCTGTTTACCAAAATTTACTAACTTTTCTCGTTGATAGTCAGCGATTGTTTTCCGTGATTTATTTTTACCAAAAAACAAGGTAAGCAATTTCATATTTCAGCTAAATAGTAGCATAACAAAATATTAATGTCAACCTATAATATAATTTTAGTAAATTATTCATAATCCCATAGTTTAATAATTTAAATTAGATTGATATATCAATCCGAAAAAATTATTAACAATGATGTGGATAACTTTGGGAAAAAAATTACTGTTTGTTTTCTTGTTTATTTTGCATAGAAGAACTACTCTAAAATAGAAAAATGTAGAGAAGATAGCCTTCAATAAGAAAAAAAGTAGACTAGTCTTAGATGCCTTTTACCATTTGGGGAAGGATTGAACGGAGGGAAGGTCTGTAATCATAGTCAGAGCGGGAAGAAAGCCAAATTTTGATCATGGAAGTTAGGTTGTTAAGCTTTGATAGCTGGCGTCCATTCTGTTTAATACCTTCTCGATGAAAATACAAAGATTGTCTAATGTTTGCAACTTTGCCATATTGGAAAAACTTTAAAAAAACCTCAGTGTAGATAAAGGGATACTTATTATTTTTAAAGTAGAGAAGATCTTTAGGTAAGAGTTCTCTATTAATCATGACTGTTTCTGGTTTGAGGGAAGACGTATGGATGAGTGTATCGTAGATTGTTTCGTGTTCTTCGGGGAGATCGCTTCGGTCAAGTTTTCTATTTGCTTCATCAATAAGCGTATATTGTGTACCAACAGCAACAGTTTTCGGATTATTCAATAAAAAATTTACCTGTCGTTTGAACCGACTGATCGCATTGATATCATGAGGATTCATGAAGGTAACAAATTTGCCTCGGGTTCTCTTAAGCGCTCGATTATAACAGACTGCTAAGCCGTAACGTTTTTTATTTTTATAGATCTCAAAATTAGCAAATCGTTTTTTGTATTGCCGGAGTATCTTTATTGAATCATCTCGGGAATGATCATCAATAACAATAATCTGCATCTCTTGATAGGTCTGGAGTGCAAGACTATTGAGACAATCTGGCAAAAATTTACTTGTGTTATAGACAGGCAGAATAACTGTTACAACTGAATCCTTTAACTTCATATCGTGTAGGTTTTTGTAGAGCTCATGAGGGCAGTATTAAAATGTATGTGGCAGGAGACGATATCCTACACAATTTTATTTTTTTTGTCAAGCTTTAGCCTTGATTATCAGACAATAATAGAAACGACACCCCTAACAAGAATAGAAATGTCACCTATACAGAAACGCTTCCTTAGGATATGATGCTTGTCACGTATGGATGGCAGATCAAAGATCCTCGAAGGAGGGCTCAAGTTTCAA
>DATMOG010000015.1:0-9667 GCA_035568375.1 Candidatus Sulfotelmatobacter sp. | reverse complement strand
TGTGCTTTTAATCTGATAAGGCTTATTGGTGAAGTCTTGAAGTATGCCTGTAGCATCTCTTTCTCTTCTTTGGACAGGTCTATTTGTATCACTCTCTTACTATATCAAATACCTGTCATTCTGTTTTGCGCTTGCTATAGCTATATACGAATCACCATGCACCTTATTTTCAATTGATGAAAAAACTATCTGTCTTGCAAGACCATTATCAATAACTTGATTTATTAAGGCATCAACTTTTGTGGATTCTGTTTGCTCTACCTTTCTGATTTGATCGGCGTTTGCCTGAAGTGTTGCGAAATCTTGCTTTACCGATTCCAATGTCTTTATCGCCGCGTTAACAGAAGTTGTGCTTTGGCTATCGGCGACTAACTTTGCTGCCTCGATTGTTTTTTCATTGTCAATTTTTATTTGTTCCTCTGCTTTTTGAATGGGATCAGAAGCTAAGAGTATCGGAATTTCTCGTATAACACTTTCAAAAGGATATAAAGGATTATCAGGTAAAATTACCGGTATCGATACGTCTAAGTCCTTTGCTTCAGCGGTAATATCAATAGGATTCTTGTTTGCTTCACTACTTATGATATCTTTTGCGGCAGTAATAAGAGCATCTTGAACATCACTGGGAAGTACAGCAACTTTTGGGAGCATAACATCAGTTGGAGTATCAAGTTTGGGAATTTCATTTGCTACTAAGCTATTTTTTAAACTATCAATCTCTGTCTGAACAGTCTGGGGCAATAGCTTTTCTTCATTCGTGTTGTTATTTGCGGTAAAAATAGCTTGAGTTATTTGTTGCATTGTTTCATATAACTGTTGGTCTTCTTGTTTCACCTGACTTGCGATAATTTTTTCTTTCTTATCAAGATTTCCAAAGAAGCTTTGTGAAGTATTTGCTGCTAACACCTGTTTTACAACTGGCGTAGTATCAATGGCAATTTTATCTTCTTGAAAAACTTGTGGATCATTGACTTTTGTTAACAACTGGTCAACAAGAATATTGCCTTCTGCAATTTGGGCAGTAGCAATGATTGACTTTTCGCTATCGGGTAACGTACTTTTGATCTCCTCAAGTAAAGGAATTGACTGAGGTTCAGGCAAAAGTATGCGCACATCCGCATTTTCAGAAACAGGGTTATACGTTCCTTTTGGTGCTGTAAGAAAATTGCTGTGAGTCACTCCTGAAATAAAATTCTGAAGAATTTTTTGCTGAATATTTTGTATATCAGTTTTTACATCTCTACTGACATTTGAAGAGTTTTCTAAAACCGTAGCAAGATTATTGGCAACACTAATATCGAGAATATTTGTTGTTTCACCAAGTTCTGGAGCAAAAAAGGCATTCAGGCTCTTCGCAGAATCAAGCGTCTGGATAATATTTGCCTGTGCATTTGTTATAACAGTAGCAATTTGTTTCTTCTTTGTTGCATCAGCAAGGTTTGATGTATCTAATTGTACTTGCGCTAACACTTCTAGCTGTTGGGGATTTTTAAATGTGAGAGCGATAAATTGATCACGTGTATCTTTTGTTTTTATCTCAAATATTCTCTTTTCTAATTTATTTAGGGCAATTTCTTTAAGGTCTGCGACGCTTAAAATCATCTCCCGATCCGTGAGAAAGTGCTGCATTTGGTTAAATGCTTGGACTTGGTTAAGAGGATTGCCGTAGGAAAGAGTAATATAATTCTGCAATTTTGCATTGCGCACATCTGGAGGAAGCTTGAGCATTTTTTTCTCAAATTGCAGAGCAAGTTGTTTTTGGACTCCAGCTAATTTTTCCTGCACCTGAGGATGCAAACCACTGCTAATATCTGTAAGCGTTTCAATTGCTTTTAGCTCTGCAAAATCACTACCAACTATTTTACGTGTCTCACTTATACCGATCGCATTAATAACATCTAAGTTAGGAGCAGTATTAATGGCCTGTTGTGCGCCATTTACTAAATATTTTTCTCGTGCTGAATCAACTTTGAGATATGCATCTATAGGTAATGACTCTTCTATTTTTTGGAGGATGAGTTGCAATCTGGTATATTGCTCAATTTGGAGCGTCAAAATCTCTCGATCAGTTTGGACATTCTTATCTGCTACTATTTGTCCTGTTGCCTGCCCAATATGTTGGATAATACCCACTGCTTGATTTACTGCATTTTCCGACGAATCACTCTGAAGAAGTGATTGTAACTGTTGTATCTCTTGGTCAATATGGGTAAGGCGTAACTTCGCTTTATCTGCAGGGTTTGTCGCAGCAAGGAGTTGCAAAGGATAGACAATAGTTGAAATAAGAGATGGTTTTTGAACAGTTGGGAAAGATTGAATAATAAGGGGATTTGTTGCATTTATGCTACTGTTTTGTCCTTGATCTCCCGATCCTCCTGAGGTATTTGTTGCAACAAGAGCAGTTGCCTTTTGCACTATAATTTGTTGCTGTGCCTGATTTTCAATTGCCTGCTGAATATCTGAGGGCAATACCTTATTGCTTTGTGTAATAGGCTTTGGTTTTGTGACCTGATCTATTAATTCATGAATTGGTGCCTGCGCATAGACTACTCCAAAATAGAAGAGGAAAAGAAAAAGTGTTAGAACTGCAATAACCTTTATTGTTAGGATTCTAATAAATTTATCCCAGAAAATTACAGCTTTTTTCTTATGATGAGCTTTGGGTTTTTCCGAAGGAGATTTTTTAAAGAATGGTTTAAAGTACTTCTTAAATTTCATAGGCAGAATCTCCTGCCTAGATACAGGGTGTCAAGTTCTCCTTAGAGATGCAATGAGCAGTTTTGAACCTTCTTGAATTGTACACTTGAGTTCAAGAACCCCTCATGGATTCGAACCTATGTAGCCTCAAGCTTCTTAAAAATTGTAGAAATTTTTTGATTGATTAGCCTCGGTGCTGCCGAGCAGGGATTCGAACCCCAATACCGACATTCAGAGTGTCGTGTCCTACCATTAGACGACTCGGCAATACTATTTGATTAAAAATTCAAGTCAATTCAAGCTATTGTACTAAAACAAGGAAGAAAAATCTATCATCCGTGCTTCAATTTAAGAAAGAGGATAATGATATTAAAAATTTGAAAAGCAATATTCGTAACGATAATTGCAGACTGGTGAGTAAAAAAGCCATAAATAATCCATAAAAAAATACCGATATTTAACGTAATATACATAGGAAGAGAAACATCAGCAGTCCTTCTACTTTTCATAATTTTGATAATTTGTGGCAATGAAGCAAAAACCACAAATCCTCCAGCTGTATACCCAAGTAGTTGAATAGTATCCATAAGACTTATCAATTATAACAAACTTTTAAAACTTCAGTGAAGAAATTTCATAATATATGGAAGAAAAATAAGGGTACCGATGATGGCAGCTGCAATTGCAGTCACCAACACCATCCCTGCAGCAACATCTTTAGCGATTTTTGCCTCCTGGCGATGCTCTTTCGTAATCAAATCAACCATCTTTTCAATGGCTGAATTGATCATTTCTGCTGTGATCACCATCATCATTGTCAAACCCAAAATTGCCATTTGATAAGGAACGACATGAAGCGCAATGCTTAAATTGATTACCAAAAAAGCAACCAGTAAATGAATAAGTAAATTTTGATCATTCTTAAACGCATAATGAATACCCTCAAATGCGTATTTAAATGACTTGATAAACCGCCTTCCGTCAATCATAGCTTAATGAATAATCCCATTTTTAACCAGAAGATACATACTTAATGACAACAATATTCCAAAACATCCACCTACAATTGTTTCAGGTAAGGTATGCCTATTTATTTTCAGACGTGCCCACGCAACTGTCGGTATTAAAAGAAGTGTCAGATAATAATATCCTTGATAAATAATGGCCATAGAAAAAAGGAGCGCGGAAACCGTTGCAACATGAAAACTGACTTTTAATCGTGTATTTATTAACGCAATAAGCAGTACACCACAAATAAAAACTATCGTCACAACACTCAAAATTTTTGGACCATTGAGGAAAAATAAGCCCCATAGATAAATAAGGGTCATAAAAAGACCAACGGTGAAAAGGAGTGGCCGCTGGGTACGTTTAGAAACATCAAGATCAGTAAAAATTTTTTTGTGGACACCATAAATAACGAAAAAGGTTATCGCAATAAGAAAAATCATCGTATATCCAGTCCATGCCAACGAAAGAATGACATCCCCTGTCGTTCGATAAACAATAATCAACGGTACGAAAACAAGCATCATAACGGGATTAAAAAGAAATGATATAACCTGTGCAAGTGATGCCATCATACTAGAGCCTTTTCTAAACGGGATAGAACTTCTTCTTTGCCTAAAATCTCCAGTGACTCAGGTAAAGGTAGTCCCCTTTCTTGTCCTGTTATTATTGTATACAAAACAGGCATCCGAATGCTATTACTTTTCAAGACAGTGCGTAGTGCTTCAAAAATATCGTCTTTGATCCAATTATTGATTTTTTTGAACTCACTTAGCAAAGCATGTGCAATATCCCTATCAGCTTCGTTTGTAATGAAAAATGCTGATCCTGGAAAAAAATGTTTTACTAGGGGATAAAATTCCTTTAATGTATTAATTCGCGACTGGGCAAGCGCAACAATTTTTATCATCTTTTCCTCAGTAATCGTTTTTACTTTATTTTCTCTTTCATCATACAAAGAGTCGTAATCCTCCAGTTTGGTAACTAATTCCTGAATTGTCATCTCCCGGATATAAACGCCATTCATCCATGTTAATTTCGTAAAATCAAAAATGGGACCTACTGGACGAATATCTTTAAGATCAAATAGGCTGATAAATTCAGTAAGTGAAAAGATCTCTTTTTCTGAAGGATGCGTCCAACCCATAAGTCCTAAAAAATTCAAAATCGCTTGCGGCAAAAATCCCTCTTCTTTATACCATGTCACATCAGTATGACCATGTCTTTTTGACAATTTACTTTTATCAGGATTACGGAGAAGTGGTGTATGATAAAAAAGCGGCATCTCTTTTTCCCAACCGAAATACTGATAAAGAATGATATGTTTGGCAGTCGAAGGAATCCATTCTTCACCACGAACAGCATGTGTAATTTGCATTGCATGATCATCGACAACTACCGCTAAATGATATGTCGGAAATCCATCAGATTTAAGCAGTACTTGGTCATCAATTAAATAATCACTGCCTCGTGAAGTAAGAAATGTCATCTTTCCACGCACACCGTCAATCCATGTATATGTCTTGCCTAGTTCAATTTTTAAACGGATAACACCTGCTGTTTTTTCTAAATCACGACAATGATGATCGTACATCGGCGTTTTTTTTTCAGCCTGCATTTTTTTACGCACTTCATCCAAACGTTCAGGGCTACAATCACAATAATACGCCTTACCTTCTTTGACTAATTGCTTTGCATATTTTTGGTACTGTTCTAATCTTTCTGATTGCTTATAAGGTGCAAACTCGCCCCCTTTTCGTGGACTTTCATCTTCAGTAAGACCAAACCAATCAAGTGAAGCAAATAATTTCTCCTGTGCACCTTCAACAAATCGTACTCGGTCAGTATCCTCAATACGAACAATAAATTTGCCGTTATGTTTCTTAGCAAATGCATAATTAAATAACGCTTGATACATCGTCCCAATATGAGGACTGCCTGTAGGGCTTGGTGCTATACGTGTACGAACCATAGTTATCTTGCATTGTAATCGAAATCTAAACTATACTCAATAGATATGACACTACATGATACCGCTGAAATTTCTAAAAAAGGCGGGATTGCTCTTGGATTTAGCATTGGAGGAATTATTCTTTTGGTTATTTTATTCAAAATTGGTGGTTTTATCCAAACTATACTCTTTCCACCTCAAATTGCTCCTCCTAATCAAGCTTACGGCCAACTTCCACAAATTGTTTTCCCTCAGAGTACGGTAAAAGGACAATTTACCTATACTATTAATACAGTCGATGGATCATTACCGCAGAACTTTCCTGATAGAATCCTTCTCTACCCAGTAATAATTAGTCAACCGAATCTTTTAAATCTTGACGATGCAAAAAATAAAGTATCTTCGTTAGGATTCATTGACCAAACAGGAAATCCACTCACAGAAATTACACGAGGAGGACCAAATTATGAATGGGATGAACTCATAGGATTCCAAAGAAAAATTATTTACAACATCGTCAATCAAAATTTTACTATGACATCCAACTATCTCACCTCACTAATGGTGCTTAATGCACAATTTTTAGGTGATCAACCGGGTGCAATCAATACGGTAAATAATTTTTTAAGTAGTATAAACCAATTACCAGCTGATGTTAATATTACTCTGACGCAAAATCCCAGTCCGGATGCACCTTATGAAACAACACCTCAACTTTACTCTATAACAAATGGTCAATTAACACCTACAACAAGCCTTTCTAATGCACAGATTATACGAGTAGATCTTTATCAAAAGGAAATTGATTATTCATTTACTGCCGGACAAAATCAGGATCTCAGACATTTTCAAAATTTTGATATGAAAATGCCAATAATGTATCCATATCCACCTTTTTCTACAATGAATTTTCTTGTTGCCTCGGGACAAAATGATTCAAATGTTGTCTCCGCTATTTTTAACCATCAAATGATCAACACGCAACCCGATAAAGAAGCAACATATCCAATTAAAACAGTACAACAAGCTTTTGATGAACTCAAAAACGGTAAAGCATATATCGCAGCATATAATGGAAGTGGCAGCGGGAATCAAGTATTTATTACTAAAGTCTATCTTGCATACTATCTAGGAGTAACACAACAGAGTTATCTTATGCCTGTTATTGTATTCGAAGGTCAAAATGGATTTTTTGCTTATGTATCTGCGATAACCAGTGACGCCCTCCAATAGTTATCTCCTTGCTGGTACTGATGGAACAATATATTTCACATTGGAATCAATAAAATTCAGTAGCATGCTTGTATCTAAAAATCTATCAACACTATCCATAACTACGATAAGATAGGTATGTCCATTTTTTACAACAGACGTAACAAGGACTTCCCCAGCTCCTTCTGTCGTACCTGTTTTTATTCCTGTCACGCCATCTATCCCAAGGAGCTTATTTAAATTAGTAAGTGGATATTGTACGCCGAAATTACTTGCATACATTGTTCTGTATTTTGTCGATGTTACCTCAACAAAAATTGGATTGGATATCGCAAAAGAGGCCAATCTCGCCATATCAACAACAGTTGAGTAATCACCATCGTCATTTAAACCTATCGGATCAGCATAATGCGTATTACTAAGATGCAGACTTTGTGCTTTTTCATTCATTTTTTTTACAAACTCATCGGAACCTCCCGGATAGTTATCTGCAATTGCCTGAGCAGCATCGTTAGCAGATGGTAAAAGCATTGCATACATCAAATCGATATATTTAAATTGCTCTCCAGGATATAAATTTAACCCTGATCCCTGTACTCCTGATCTTTTTACTGTTAGTATGTCATCAAGCTTGTAATAATCCAACGCAACAAGTGCCGTCATAATTTTGGTAGTCGATGCCATTGAAAATCGTAATTGAGGATTTTTGGAAAAAAGAATTACCTGAGAACCTCTATCGAGAATAATAGCAGCCTTTGCAGAAATAGTTGGCGAATTTACAGCCTGAACAAAAGGATAAGGATTCAAAGTAGTAATTTGATCATTCACAACCGGTTCTTGCGGAACACCAGCAAGGAAAATCTGATTATTAAAAATGGATAAAGTAATTAAAATTATCAGCAAGATGAGTGGAAAAAGAATAAGTTGGACATCTGAATCATGCTCATGAAGCCATCTCTTAACATAACCAAAAACTGGATTGGGTACTCTTTTCTCTTTTTCTTTTTTCACTACTGCCTTCTTTGCCATAAAAAAATTTTGAATGATTGAAGATTTTTTTAGTATTGCTTCTTTCTTCTTCGGAGAAATGTGTTGCGAAATAACTGTTTTTTTTGCAGGAGCTTGTGATGGCTTAGATTTTTTAAATTTCCTTTGTCTTTTCTTTTGCCAAATTGCGGATTCAGAATGTTTCATGCAGAACAACTTTCACTCAAGTATACTTATTGTAATTGTTTCAAGTAAAAATGAAAAGCACAGTTATTGTACCTATTCAGTTATTAGAGAGAGCATTGAGGAGATACTTTTGAAGGGTAGGGAAAATCGGTTGGTTTTTCATTTTCATTGTTTGCAGAACACTCATATTGATAGCATGAGTGGTTGCTCCTTGTCTGCTTCGTGAACCTCCAGATATTTTTCTGGTAACAACCATAGGTCTGATGGCTCGTTCTGCCACGTTGTTGGTTAAGGGGACATTTTCATAAAGCAGTGCTGTAAGAAGATTTTTGTTTTGAGCAGCAATTCTGTAGTGGACTCGTTTTGCATCATCTGCTGTGTATACTGTTTCGCTAATCGTTTGTATTTGCTGCAAAAGGAGTTCATATATCTTCTGTCTCTCTCCTAAAACAAAAGGAGTAGCAACTGTTGTTGCCAATTTCTCATAGAGTGTTTTCACTTTTTTATGCAACTCTTTCATTTCTTCTGAGCTCTCTTTTTGTGTCACTTCTTTGTGACTCTCCCGTAGCAGATGTGCCCAGCAGGATTGATGGATAAAAGGTAGTTTCTTGTACCCAGCATAGTCATCCCTGACCAGGACATCTTCAGAATGACAGTTTTTGAGTATCTTTTCTGGTACTCCTTTCCCTCGTGTCTCTTCAATCGTGTAGTATACTGCATCTTCTTTGAGAAATGCCCAACACCAATTATTTTCTCCATTAACTCGCCATCCTGTCTCATCTGCATGTTTTACTGGGGCTGCCCGGACTTCTTTGAGAATCTGTCTATATGGTTTGCCAAAATACTGACTGGTTCGTTTGAGAAACAAAACGAGTGTTCCCGTACTGATATGTACATCATAGGTAATCGCTAACAGGGTGACGATGATGTTGAGGGGAATCCTACAGAAATATTTCCAGATCAGTACTTGCATGAGGAGGTTGAGCCCAAGTCTACTGCCTGGAATGACCCCTGTGGGTGTTACCACTATCTCTTTTTTGCACTGCTTGCACCACTGTTTCTCAATCTCATATCTTGTGATTATTGTTTGTTGCTGCGCAGGTGTGGGGATATCTTCAACCGTATGACTCACTATTGTTTTGGCTCTATTGAGTTTCCCGTTACAGTGGGGGCAACAAGTAGCAAATATGTGCAGTTTTCTATCTATCCGTGAAGGATTTTTCCGTCCATAACCCTTATGTCCAAGTTGCCCTCCTGGCTTTCTTGTTGGTTGTGACTCAAAAAAAGAAGATTGCTCTTCATGGTCTTCTTTTTTCCTGTTTGCCTTGAATACCATATCTCGGTAGGTATCCCGTTGCTTTTTTATCTTTTCAATCTCTTCTCGTAGTTTCTGATTCTCTTTTTGTTCTTCCTCATATTTCTTCTGCCACTCTTTTGCTTTGTCTTCTGCTTCTTCTCGCCTCATTCGAAGTGTGACAAGATGCCGCTGTAACTGTGCATTAACAATGCTCAGTTTCCGTTTCTCTTCATCCTTCCCTTTATACAAAAGATAATTTCCCATTGGATATTTATCCTACCTCTATCTGAAGAGAAAATGCAACTTCTCGAATTCAACTGAATAGTTAC
>DATMOG010000014.1:0-3771 GCA_035568375.1 Candidatus Sulfotelmatobacter sp. | reverse complement strand
ATTATAGATGGAATAAAAACATAGTATTTGTGAGAAAGAAATACTGTATATGATAAAAGTGCAACTAAATACCAAGGTTGAAAATTGCCACTTTGTTTAGCCTCGAATACAACTCCTACTATAAGTACTAATACACTAACCCCAAGTAATTTATCCCAATCAATTTTCTTTTTATTAAATTGTAAAAAGTTGATAAAAATAAAGATCGGCAATAAAAGTCCTGTTAAAAATTTGATACTGATTGAAAAAAATAACGAACAATAAGACAAAACATATTTTTTCTGCAGCAAATAATCAAAAGCCATCAAGGAAAAGAATACCATTACAATATCAATATGAGCAGATACGAGACATTCAATTAAAATTAATGGGTTAAGCCCAAAAAAAACAAGACCTAAGATTTCTCGTTCTGGTCTTATTTTCTGGAATATTTTCCCAATATAGTAAAGCGATCCGATATAACCTGCCGCCATTAGAAATTTAAAAAGAAAAAAAGTAGGCAGGAATAATTGTAAGCCAATAAATGATAAAGGAACTGTCAAAACCAACCAAAGTGGGCCATAGGGATAAACTCGATGCGTCCAATGCATAAAGGCAAGCATAGGGTCTCCAGGATAATCAAGTGCTTTATGAAAATAGGGATTAGCATGATAATGAGTAATTATTTTTGCATCAAAGATGTAATTAAATAGATCATAAGAAAATGCATTATAGGAAAATAACAGTAAAACGGCACCTATGCCAATTATTTTCCACACAAAGTGTTTATTGAGAGATTTTTTTAAAGCAAGTCTCAAAAAAACTATATATAATATAGTTAAACAAAAAATAATGAGTAAATAGAAAATCGTTGAAAGTGGTCGGTTAAAATATCCAATATATTGAAAACCCTTTTCTATCTGATAGAAAAAAGGGTATCGCGAGATAACAAGACCAAGATCAATTTGGGTAAACGAATAAAGAAACAGACAGAGGAAAACAAAAATATAAGTATTGAAAAGTACCTTTTTCATTATAGTTACTACTATTTAGTTATAAACTCCTATCACAATATTTCTCTTTATTCGTAACAAATCGAGTACTCCTTGGATCGAATCCGTAACAGGATTAACACGTCTTGTCTCAACATGCAACCATTCAACAGGTACTTCTTTTATTTTATAACCATGTTTTTTCGCAAGATATAAAATTTCAATATCTGATCCAAAAGTAATTGCTGTACCCGTAATTTTCTCAAATCCATGCTTAATTTTTTTATATCGTGAAAAGATATCCTCAGTTGCTGTACCCGTAAATAGTTTAAATCCACACTGTGTATCAGAAATTTCATGCATACCAATCAAATATTTACGTAAAATTATCGAACATCTTGAAATAAATAGCCGAATGGCAGGTGCACCTTTTCTCTCAGATTTCCTTGAACCAATTGCAACATCATATTCTTTACTTTCAAGAAAGGGTAATAATTTATCAACTTCTTCAATTGGAGTTGCCTGATCCATATCAGTAAAAAGTCGATATTTACCTTTTGCTTGAAGCATTCCTGTTGTTACAGCGCCTGCTTTACCATAATGGGGGTTTTTGATTAGCGCAAAATGAGGATTATCTTTAATAAATTTTTCAATAAATTCAATACTCCCGTCTTTTGAACCATCATCAGCAATAATTACTTCATAAGCTATTCGCTTTTTTTCAAAAAAATGTGCTATTTTATCGAGCACACCTTTTTGAAGATTAGCCATTTCATCATAACAAGGTATAACAACGGAAAGATAAATACTGCTCATTCTTGAATTATACTAAAAAACTTGGTTCTCAACAAACAAGAATATAATTGTCCCGTTACCTCTTTATTAGATGTGATACAATTATTTGAATCAGAAATCACTGTACTTCATATGAAGTATCACCTTATTCTTTTAACTGCAATTATACTCTTAGGATTCTTACTCCGTTTTGTTGCAGTTTCAAATAATCCTCCAGGTCTTTATATAGATGAAGCTTCAATCGGCTACAACGCATACACCATTTTAACTACAGGAAAAGATGAATACGGGAAATCATATCCTCTGTGGTTTCAATCATTTGGAGATTATAAAATGCCTGTATATATCTATTCCGTAAGTGCTGCAATGTCATTCTTAGGAAAAACCGAATTTGCAATCCGTTTTCCTTCAGTTTTGACTGGCACACTCACTATCCTGGTTTTTTATCTATTTCTACAAAAAATTCTTTCTATTGAAACTGACAAAAAAATACGAGAAAAGCTGAAATATCTTCCTTTACTTGCTTCTTTTCTTTTGGCTATATCTTCATGGCATATACACTTCTCTCGCGGTGGCTTCGAGATTACTGAAGGAACATTATTCTTTCTCCTTGGCTGCTATTTATATATTCTTTTTGTTGAAGGTAAGAAATTACCATTTACAATCATGAGTATCTTTTTCTTTATTCTTGCGATATACACATATCATACATTCAGAATTCTCTCACCACTGGCACTCTTTTATATAATTTATGACCAAAAAATCTATAAAAATTCGAAATCGTTATCACTTATTCTAGGCACAATAATATTACTCTTACCAATAATGCTTTTCTCTTTATCTTCCAATGGAAGTGAACGATTTTTCGCAACTTCTGCCTTCTCACAAATTGCCACAACAAATTTATGGCAAAAACTCACACTTTACCCACTAATATATATAAATAATTACTTATCATTTTTTTCATTCGACTTTCTTTTTAATTTTGGTGATGGTATCGGACGACATCAAATACCCAATTTTGGAGAGCTTTATCGTTGGCAGGTGCCCTTTTTTCTGGCGGGTATCTACTTTTTGTTAAAACAAAAAAAATCAAAAATAAAACATGCAACATTTCTTCTCTTTTTATCAATACCGATTGCAGGTGCACTTGTAGTCCCAAGCCCCCATGCGCTTCGTTCTTTGCCACTTGTTATTCCCTGTATAATTACAGTCGCAATTGGCATTCTATACATAATACAAAACCTACATCGATTTAGAACTATACTAATAGCAATCATAGGAATAATTGCCATATACGAATTCTCTTTTTATCTTCATTTTTATTATATTCATTACCCAAAGGTTAACCAGCTTGATTGGGGAGCAGGATATAAACAGCTAGTTCTAACAACAGCGCAGCAAAAAACTTATAAACATATTGTTATCGATAACACATTAGAACTACTAAAATTTGCTCCAGTTTATTTTCATTTTTACGAACCTTCACTCAATATAACTATGATCTCCCCAAGCTGGAAAAAACCAAAATCTTGGGGTAATGACTCTATTTTATATATCAGACCGTATTATGGACAAAAACAAAATGAAAACCTTATCAAAAATATTTATCTAACAAATCCCAATAACGATATTTTTGCACAATTATGGAACGGAAAGTAAAAATTATTACAATCATTTTAACTGGCATTGTGGAATTTTTGACGCTGGGAGTGTGGCTAACCTGTAAAAATTTCGCTGATATTTTTCATCATTCATCTATAAATCTCACACTACAAATGGAAGATTATGTTCATGCAGAAAAAGGAACCTCTTTACTATTAACTAGAGTATTTAATAATAAATTCATTGTAAATAGCAATGATCTATTACGATTTTATTTCCAATTTTGGGACATTCGTTTTGGAAGTAATTGGTTTTCACTCATTGGATACTTTGGTATATTTGCAGGATTCTATTATATCCTTGCTAATAAAAAGAAAAAAATCTATCATTGGGCTCTACT
>DATMOG010000013.1:0-21932 GCA_035568375.1 Candidatus Sulfotelmatobacter sp. | reverse complement strand
TGAAATACTAGAAATAGTATCTCTCAGCGTGCATAGGTCTCATAGTGTCAATTACCGATATTTAAAATATTAATTATATTAACCCTATATTTAATTACCGAAAATACTTATAAGTATAATTTATATTGTTTTTGTCTATAGTTTAATATAGATTGTGATAACTAGCAGTCAGTTGTTTTTATTTGCTAAGCATAATTCATATTTATTATGAGTAATGTATACTAATTTTCTTATTAATATCTGAGGAGTACTAATTTTCATTTTTCTTTGATCACTATAGATTTATTTTCTTATCAATAAGTAGAGATTCCCGAAACTGAGTCTACTGACGAAAGTTCAAGAGTGAATGCAGAAAATTGGATAAAGCTTGAGTTCTGACGGTACTCAGTTACAAATCTAAAGTGAAAGTATGAGTGTATCTATTCTTTGAGATATATTGAAATAGTTATAATTTACTATATTGTATTATTCGAATTTTTAGAAAAGAGTATATTCTAAAAAATAATTTTATCAATAAAAGTGAGTTTCAAGAAATATTTGATGACTTATGGTAAAAAAGATATACTTATTAGCAAATATATTATCTGAATGATAAGTAATGTTTTGCTTGATTATACAATCTAAATAGAAGGAATCTTATTTGAGGCTAAATAGTTGGCTTTTATTTGCGTTTTAGAGTCTCTCTCATGGGTATAGTGTCCTTTGAACGATAGAGAAAAGAGATCAATTGACAAGAAATGATGTTAAATGATATCTTTTATATATAATATTCTTTAGGAAATTTTCTTCTTCACCCTCAAATAAATTACTCCAATTATTACTATAATAACTAAAAGTTCTACGAGTAATTTTATTGGAAGGATAAGGAAATGAATATTACGGGTATAAGTTGGTCCAATGTCGGATAGCGAGAGAGAAAGATTCGCAGTATAAAATCCGAAAAGGAAGTGTTCAGGCCAAATAAGTGAAGGTGAATCATATTGATTGAAGCTAGTAGAGCTTGGAATAAGATTTTTAATAAGCAATTCTTGACCTATACCAGTTAGGGTTCTATTTGTTCCAGAGAGAACAACAGAAGGTGGAATAATTATTTTTCCTATAGTTTGTCCAAACATATTCTTTATAAATATTTTACCTTGTGGCGTAAAAAAATGGATGCCACTATTGTGAACAGTAAGGGTAAAAGGGATTGGACCTGATTCTTGGAACCATGAGGTTGTGAAAGTATCGATCGTTCCTTGGGGTATTGTTTTGTCTCCAACTGCAAGTAATATATTGATACCTATCCCTGCTTGTAATGTAGAAAAACTTTTTTGATCCTCTATGTTAATTACTGCATTAGTTTGATCTTGTTTTTCAGGGTTTTGTAAAAATATTAATGAGAAGTAGTAATCACTTGCTAGTTCATTCTGAGGTAGTAGTATTCGTAGTCTGAATCGTTCTTTCTGTCGAGGACCAAGACTAATTGTATCATAAGAAATATTATTATCATCAACAATCTGCATTTTTTCAAAGATATTTTTATCCAATCTGGCTACTTGATAGTCGTTTTTGAGAAATACAACATTTCCATTTTGGGAGCTTTGTGGATCAAAAGCTTTATAGCCAATTTTAAGATTAACCGTTTGATTGCTACTGTTTTCAATGATGAAGGGAGTCCAGACATCTGCGGGTGGTTTTGCTTCAATCCTGAGGAGAGATGGAGAGATATTAAGAGATATACCGTCAGCGAGTACTTCTTTTGGAAAAAATGCTGGAAGAGTAGCAAAAAATACGATAAATAGTATCTGATTGATTATGTCATTTTTAATTTTCATGGGCATGTTCTTTTTGTATGACATTTTTATTTAGAATATATCTCTTTTAATTAGAAATAATTTTATATATCGTTTGCGGTCTATTTTTTTAAAAATTAGGAATCGCAAGATACGTTATACTATTATAATATCCACCGGGTTTTTGTGTTCCTGAAATGTTTACTTTATATGTTATATTTACTTTTGAAAGTGTACTACCAGATTTATTTATAAGCAACATTTGATAGTCTTGATTTCTTGAATTATCGGGGTATTGTTTATAATAATTTGAGAATGAGAATTGTTGATCACAAAACATTGAATTTGCACTATCACATCTATAGCCAAAACCATACGTCAAGGTATTTTTCCACAAGGAAGCAGTTATTGACGTGCATGCTCCGTTATCGCAATTAGTATTTTGGATAACATCATTTGTTACTGAAAATAGTGGATGATTTTCAACAGTAAGAATTTCTGCACCAAGTTGAGGATTAAGAAATGAAATTTGAGAAGATCGTATCACTGGATTAGTTGATGACAAAATGCCATAGTCGATAATGTTTTGAGGAAGATTGATTGAAAAAGTATCATTAGATGCAGTGCTAGTGTAATTTGGACCTGTAGTAAATTTTTTAATTTCTATATTGTTTTCTCTAATGGCTCGGATTTTTAGTGAAGGTTGTGGGTTTGTGTCAATTTTCCTAACATCAATAGAATAATTGTTGTTTGAAATAGTATTTGCAGAAACACTTGACACAATATAAGTACTGAGTACTGAAAAATGAGAAACTATTAAAATAAGCGACAATGAAAAAATTATTCTTTTGCGTTTTATTATTTTATGGAGTTTATTATTTATCATTGCTAACTCAATGGTAATTGATTTTAAGTAAAAAGACAACGCTAGATGATAACCTCTTTAAAGAAACTTTAATATAAAAGAGTATTTAATCTATAGGACTAAATTATTAATATTTAATCCTTGATTTTTATGTGTATTTTTGTGAGCTCACGTTGTAGCCTCAATTTTAATACATCTTATTGGATAAAAAAGTATCATAATTTCAATGGGCTTGACGCAGCTCTATATTTATAGGACTCTTTTTTCGAAGATTTAGAGTTTTAAATTGTTTAAATAATCTACTTTTGTATGCTTGAATTCTATGCTATACTTCTAATAAATGATAGAAAGCAAAGTTAATTTAAAAAATAAGAATATGAAAAATTTTGATCCATCTTCGATTGAGCCTAAATGGCAATCTAAATGGCAATCGGAAGGCACTTATCAGCCTAATCTCGATGCTGCTAATGGTAGAGTTAATTCCTATGTGAGCTCTTCTATGCATGGAAGACCTTTTTACAATCTTATGATGTTTCCTTACCCATCAGCTGAAGGACTCCATGTCGGAAGTATGTATGCATTTGGTGGAGTAGATATCTATGGAAGGTTTAAGAGGATGCAGGGATATCAAGTTTTCGAACCGATTGGTTTGGACGGATTTGGAATTCATTCAGAAAATCATGCAATTAAAACGAATACACATCCCATAGATCATGCAAAGAGGACGGAGAAAAATTTTTATAGACAATTGCATTCTATTGGTAATTCTTATGCATGGGATAATAAAATTGAGACATATGAACCTGAGTACTATCGTTGGACACAGTGGTTGTTTGTACAACTTTTTAAATCAAATATAGCTTATAAGAAAAACTCTCCGGTCAATTTCTGTCCATCGTGTAAGACTGTTTTGTCGGATGAACAAGTCATCGATGGCAAGTGTGAACGTTGTGATTCTATCATTGAGAAGCGAGATCTGGAACAATGGTTTTTTAGAATTACGCAATATGCTGAGCGATTGTTGGCTAATATTAAAGGTCTGGATTGGACAGAGAAAGTAAAATTGGCACAAAAGAATTGGATAGGAAAGAAGGAAGGAATTAACATAACTTATCAAATAGACAGTTTTCACGAAACTGTTACCATTTTTACAACACGTCCTGATACCAACTTCGGTGCTACATTTATAGCGATTGCCCCTGAACATGAATTAATAAAAAAGTTGATTGAAGGGACATTCACAACTGCTCCTCAAATACTGAAGAAAATACAAACATATATTAAAAAAACGAAAAATAAATCTGAAATTGACAGGATGTCGGAAGGGAAAGAAAAGACGGGTATCTTCACAGGGTTATATGCAACAAATCCATTAACAGGGTATCAAATGCCTATTTGGGTTTCAGATTTTGTTTTGAGTGAATTTGGTACAGGAGCATTAGTGGGTGTTCCCGGACATGACAAGAGGGATTTTGAATTTGCAACAAAATTTGCTTTGGAAATTATTAGAGTAGTCGTTGGTAAAGATGGAGATGATTCGTCTATTACAAAAATTGAACAAGTGCAGGAAGAAGAAGGAACGATGATTAATTCAGATTTTTTGAATGGGCTGAATATCCATAAAGCGACAGAAAAAATTATGGATTATATCGAATTGAAGGGTTACGGTAAGCGAGAAGTAACATATCACTTAAGAGATTGGCTGATTTCTCGGCAACGTTATTGGGGACCGCCTATTCCAATGATTTACTGTGAATCATGTGCACGTAAAGGCGAATCATGGTTTACTGGTAAGGAAGCGAAAGAACAGAAGGAATCTATGGCTGGCTGGTATCCAGTTCCAGAAAAAGATCTTCCTGTAAAGTTGCCTTATATTGAAAATTTTAAGCCGCTCGGTACCGGAAAGGCACCGCTTGCTAATCATCCTGAATTTTATGAAACAACTTGCCCACAATGCGGTAGTAAGGCAACTCGCGAGACAGATGTCTCGGATACCTTCCTCGACTCAAGCTGGTATTTCTTACGTTATCTTGCGACAGACTTAAAAGATGTGGTATTCCCAATGCCTGCAGACAAGGCAAAAAATTTTCCTGGTATAAAGCAAGATGAAATAGAAAAAGCAGCAAAACGGAGTGTTTGGCTACCGGTCACCAGTTATATCGGTGGGGCAGAACATTCAGTATTACATCTATTATATGCGCGTTTTATTACAATGGCACTTAAAGATATGGGATATGTGGATTTCGAAGAGCCATTTTTGCGTTTTTATGCGCATGGGCTCATTATCAAGGACGGTGCGAAAATGAGTAAGAGCAAGGGCAACATTATCAATCCAGATAATTATATCTATAAATATGGCGCTGATACTCTGCGAACTTATCTATTATTCTTGGGACCTTTCAATCAGGGTGGTGATTTCAGAGATAGCGGGATTGACGGAATGAGCAGATTTTTAAAGCGTGTTTGGAAATTGTTTACTAGTTCAAAAATTGAAAAAAAAGAATTATCTTCAGAACAATTATATATGATGCATAAAATCGTAAAAGGCATAACTGAGGATATGGAAAATCTACGATTCAACACTTCCATTGCGAAGCTCATGACGTACTATAACTTTCTTTCAAAACAAGATTCGTTAAGCCGTGAGGAAATCGAAGTATATCTAAAATTATTTGCGCCGTTTGCTCCACATATGACTGAGGAATTATGGACGGATATGGGTAATCCATTTTCAATCCATACAAGCGAATGGCCGACATTTGATGAAAAATATTTGAAAGAAGACAAAGTCACGATTGCCGTACAGGTGAATGGGAAATTGCGGGGAACGCTTGTTGTTTCTGTGAGCGAGAAAGCTAATCAAGCATTTCTTGACGAATTAGCCCGAAAAGATAAACATATTAGTAAATTTTTAAAGGGAACTATCAGAAAAATTATTTTAGTTCCCGGAAAAATTCTTAATTTTGTGGTGAACAGCTCATAAAAGAGGCTTTTACGAATTATCTTTCTTAAGATGCTGCATTGCTAGCTATAGCATAGTTTAAAAATTTGATAGTATCTCTTTAGTGTCAATCTCTATATCCCTGCCGTTGCTTAGCCATACACGGGGTTTAGCATATATTCTGGTGATGGATAGTGACTTCATATATTAATTATGACTTAACAGAATTGGATGCCTTAAGGAATCCGGGAGAATTGCATAAAAAGATTATTAGTAATTAGGTCATATCAAAATTTATACAGTGTGATGTTGCAGAAGAAAAAAATCGCTAAAAATTATGGTTTAAAAAATTATATTTTATTTACGTTATTCATTAGAGAAGTTATAACATGAGGTTCCTTAATTCATTATTCGTTGTGCTTGATGTTCGGGGAGAAGTGTGGTGAGTTCACCTGCGGCTTTATTCGCAATTTCAAGTGGAAGACTGAAGGTGATTGTTGTACCGCGATTTTCTTCAGATTCAAGATTTACACTTCCGCCATGTGCTTCGACAACACCTTTGACGATATAAAGTCCGAGACCTGTTCCGGCATTTCCATGTTCTGCACCACTCAATTGAGTGAATTTAGAGAATAGGAGATGTTGTTTCTCCTTAGGAATACCGGCACCTGTGTCTGAAACAGAGACAACAACGTTGCCAATGGCTGGTTTAGCACTTATTTTTACCGTCCCACCGGAAGAAGTAAATTTCAGACTGTTTGAAATTAAATTATTAATCACCTGATTAATATGAATAGGATCGAAGTTAAAAGTGGGAATTGATGGATCGACATCAACCACAAGATTGATGAATTTTTCGTGTGCAGCAGCTTGGAAAATTTGAATACGTTCGGCAATATTTTTTTTGAGATCACCAGGGATTTTTTGTATAGTAAAGAGCCCTGCTTCTAATTTTGCTGCATCGAGAATAAGTGCGACTTCATCAAGCATCTTACGTGATTGTTCGGCAATAAGTCCAATAATTTTATTTTTTTCTTCATTTGAAAGAGGGCCAGGAGGCGACATGAGAAGTTCAGAACTTGCTTTAATGGCAGTGAGAGGACTTCTGAGTTCGTGCACCATAACATTTGTGAAGTCTTCTTTCATTTTTGCAACGGATTTCTCGAGTGTAATATCGTGTAATAAAATAGAAACACCGATGACTTTTTTCTCTGTTGTGATACTGACATTAAAAACGGGCGTGATAAAAATTTGGAAGATTTTTTGATCAATGGTTACTTCTTTTTCTTCAATGACACGCTTATGATTAATTGCTCGCTGAATTTTTCCTGAAAAATCATAATTGTTTGGTAGTGCGCTTAAGAGATCAATTGTTGAAGGGTTATCATTTGGAATACCGAGAAAGTCTTTGGCAGCGTTATTAATAACAGTAAGTTGGCCATTCACATCAACCATAAAGAGTCCGTCGGCAAGACTTCCAATCATTGCCATAAGCTTTCCTTTTTCGACAGTAAGAATATTCCCAAGACGAGAAAGTGCTTCTGATGCTTGAGCTGCAATTTTATAAAGCGTAGTCATCTCAGCTTCGGTAAAGGCGTTGATTTTTATTGCAGAGATGTTAATTAAGCTTACCACTCGGTCATTCATAATAATTGGGACATTGAATATGGATCCTGGCAGTGCATGATTAAGATCATCAAGAGCAACCCCTGAGATATTGCCATCAGGTATCACTGGGGCATCAGTATTTTCAATAGTGATATATGATTTCATCAATGTATTTTTGACACTCTCAATGTATTGTCTGCTAATGGGCTCTTTTATATGGGTTTTGAATTGGGTGCGATCCTTTTCAAAGACAAGAGCAGACACTGTAGAATACTTACATAATGCATCAAGACTGCCTAGAATGACATCAACGACTTTTTCAATTTCCAGTGAGTAGCCTATACGGTCCTGAATTTCTTTCATCATAGTGATTTCAAAAAGGCGCTGTTTTTGTTTGAGTTCATTATCGACTAATTGCTTAATAGCTTTTTCTTCACGCATCGAATAAACAATGGCAACGACGCCAAAAATAATAGTTGCAGCAATAGCAATGATTGAGATTATTATTAACATATTTAAAGATTACTAGTTACATTTTTCGATACTTGCTCAATTTTATTTTTTTCAGCTTCTTGTTTAGCTTTGAGTGTTGGTGTAAATGTGGTTGATGTTCCAAGAGCACTTAGAAGTGGTTGCATTGTCTTTTTCACCAGAGGAGCCGAAAGATCACGGAATTCTTCGAGAAAATTGGTGACTATCTCTTCGATATTTTCAGAAAGGAAACCTGCTGTACCATCATCTGCAACAGTAATCCCTTTTACGTTGCGTGCTTTTACCAATGTAATTTGTGAACCAAGAATAGTCATTTGCTTGCGAATCGCGTCTGTAAGCAATTTTTGGTAAACTTGGGCAGTGTCACTCATGGTAGTTACGCTGAACCGGTAGGGTTATTGTCACCGGTCGTATCAGAAGCTACATTAGCTGCTGGCGTCGGAGGAGTATCATTCTTATGTATTTGATTAAGCAGTGTTTGTACTTTATCGACTAAGTCTTTTGTTTCGATTTGGTATTTGAGAATATAATCAACTGCGCCTTGTGTAATGGCATCCTTCATCATTTGACTTTCGTTGTAGTTAGAAATAAGCATGACAGGAATAGGACTAGTTTCTGGATCTTGTTTAAGATTTTGAAGAACAACATTACCAAGCATATCTGGCATAATTTGATCAAGCAAAATCAGATCTGGCTTTTGAGCTTTTGCTTGGTTAATGCCTTCCTGTCCATTTGGAGCATTTATTACTTCAAAACCAGCACTCTTAAGTCCCATGGTCCAAGTAGTTGATGTCAATTGATCATCATCAATAATTAGTACTTTCATAGTTAATTTGATGTTTTTAGTTTTAATCTTCTAGATACTATTATCAGGCTAACAGGATTTTTACAGAAATGCAATAAGGAAATGGTAATAAAATAGGTTGAAATTTGATATACTTAGAAAATGATTAAACAGGAAATTAAGAAAATTCTCAGTAAAGTCTTACAGAAAAAGGAAATTTCTTTAGAAAATATTTCAGTTGATTATTCAGCAGATGCCAAGCATGGAGATTATTCGACTAATATAGCATTCATTGCTGCAAAAAAGATTGGTAAAAATCCTATGGAACTGGCAGAAGAAATTGCCCAAGAAATAAAAAATGAGCAAGGGCAAGTGTCATTTGAAAAAGTAGAAGTAGCCCGACCTGGGTTTATTAATTTTCGGGTAAAAAATGAAGTGTTTATTGATAGTTTGCAACAGATTGATGATGGTCATAATTATGCATCTCTCGTTAAGAAGAAAATTTTAGTTGAGTATGCACATCCTAATACGCATAAGGAGATGCATATTGGTCATATGCGAACACTCATTACTGGTGAAGCCTTATCGAGGTTACTCGAAGCAATAGGTGCAGATGTGTTTCGGGCTAATTATCAAGGAGATATCGGACCTCATGTTGCAAAAGCAATAGTTGGCATGCAAGAGCTCATTCGTGCAATTGAAAAAGAGCAAGGGAAAGATTTTAACGAGATATTAGATGAGATTAGAATCTGGAGCCATAAAGACAAGGCACATTTTTTGGGAAAAGGTTATGCCGAAGGAGTAAAACTTTATGAGAAAGGGAAGATGGCAAAACAAATAGATGAAACAAATGCCTTTTTGTATCAGAAGTGTTCAGCAAAGGAAATTATATCAAGTTTCTTAGAAGAAGAACAAGAAAAACTTTGGAACCTTTATCAAGAGACTCGTCAATGGAGTCTCGATTATTACGATGAATTTTATCAACGATTTTATACGCACTTTAATCATCTCTTTTTTGAAAGCCAAATGGTCGCGGAAGGATTGAATATTGTTCTTGATAACGTTGGTAAAGTTTTTGAAAAAAGCGAAGACACGATTATTTTTCCTGGAGAAAAATATGGTTTGCATACAAGAGTCTTTATAACAGCAAAAGGGTATCCGACATATGAAGGAAAAGAAATGGGGAATGCATACACAGAATATCAGACTTTTCCTTTTGATAGAAAAATTCATGTTGTTGCCAACGAGCAGGCAGGATACTTCAAAGTTGTTTTTAAGGCATTGGAATTAATAAATCCGGAGAAATTTGCTGGTAAACAAGAGCATCTCTCAATGGGAATGGTGCAGTTAAAAGACCGAAAAATGAGCTCACGAACCGGTGATATTTTAACAGTTGACTGGTTAATTAATCAAATAGAGGATCGAGTTGAATCAATGATTAGGGAAGGAAGAATTGCCGCTGAAGAAAAAGATAAAACGGTTGAACAAATTGTTATCGGTGCTGTGAAGTATTCTGTGTTAAAAGTAGGAACAACTCAGGATGTTGCATTTGATATTGAAAGTTCGATCTCTTTGGATGGGAACTCAGGTCCGTATCTTCAATATTCCTATGCTCGAACACAGAGCGTTTTGGGGAAAGCCAAAAATAGAGGAGAAAAAGTGGCAAATACTATTATTATCTCTTCCGAAGAGCGTGAAGTTTTGCGATTACTTGCGAGGTTTTCTGAAATTGTTGCTGAAGCAGCCGTGCGCTATTCTCCACATCTATTGTGTACCTATCTATTTGATCTTGCACAGGTATTTAATTTGTTTTATCAAAAGTTTCCAATTCTTAAAGCGGAGGGTGAAGCAAGGGATTTTAGATTGCAACTAACAGCGCATACAGGTGCTACCCTTAAGCAAGGGCTCAACCTTCTCGGTATTCAGGCACCTGAGCGAATGTAGCTTATTGACAAACTCTTAACCTATCTGCTCTACTAATAATAGCTGTTCTTTTCACGGAAGAGCTTTTGTATCATGAATATTTCAAAGGTGCATAAATTATCAACAGCTTCACAACTGTCTCTTCTTTCAATTGTTATCTTAATGGGTGCACTTTTTTTTACGGTTACTAATGCATTACAGCAACAGCAGCAAGGCGGTCATGCTGCCAATACATCAGCTATCATTGTGACAATACCTTCATGTATTGCGGCTGGACATACTGGATCTGATGTGAAGATTTATTGGACCTATGCAAATATAATTTATGTTGACATTAGCAAAGATGCTAGGTTTCCTGTAAGTTCTCTTTATCATAAAAAAATTATTAGGGGTAGACATAGTTCAACCGGTCCAGAAGGTTTTTTGATTGCAAATGGATCTAACAATCTCAAACTTGATCCAGGCAAGAAGTACTATGTACGAACATGGAATGGTTCATCACATTCCCCTCTTGTTTCATTTTCTATTCCTTCTTGTCAGACGATAAATCCAACTCTTCTAGTACCAACGGCTACAATTACTTGCTCACCACCGCCACAATGTTTCAGGAATGGTGTCTTGATTTGTATGATACCAGTAGATGGTTGGTGTAATATGGTACCTACATCTTCGCCAACTGGTGTACTTTCCAGTACGCCCACTATGCCAAAACCGACATTTCCACCTGGAAGTACCCTTCTTAATTTTATTGTTGGCTTGCATGGTATTGGAACAGGAGGCGATAGTGCTAATCCAAATTCCCAAGGCAACGTACATCCCTTAAGACGTGGTAGAGCTATTGTTGTGGATATATACGATGCGCAAAATCAACTTGTCATAAATAAACAGGGAACAGTTCTTTATGATGACGCTTCTGGAAAATTTAACGGGACGGTAAACCTTGGTGGACAATTTGCCACTGGACTGTACACCGTAAAAGTTAAGAGTGACCAATATTTACGTGCTATCGTACCAGGAATCCAGACAATTACCCAAGGACAAGTAACTACATTGCCAGTAGTAACATTAGTAGTTGGTGATATTAACGGTGATAATGCAATTAATATTATTGATTACAATATACTTGTCGGCTGCTATAGTGATTTGCTTCCTGCTGCAGATTGTACCGCTTCGAATAAAGTTTTGGCTGATCTCAACGATGATGGTGATGTAAATATGTTTGATTACAATTTATTCCTCAGAGAATTAACAAACATCGGCGGACAATAATCAATATATATGATAAGGATTCATTAGGTAGAGTCTTCAACTTTTTATCTTATAAATTTTTATGATATATCGTGAATGCTTATATCTAAAATACCGACCTCAAGTGAGGAATTAGTATATCTTGGAAAAGAGATCAGTACGTGATACAATAAGTTCTCATATGACATACACACGTAAAGTACTTGCTAATGGCCTCCGTGTACTTACTGTCTCCATGCCATCATTTGAGAGTGCTACTGTTTTGGTAATGGCTGGTGCTGGTAGCCGTTACGAAACCCGAAAAAATAGTGGCATTTCACATTTTCTTGAGCACATGGCTTTTAAAGGAACGGAAAAACGTCCTTCTGCAATGATCATTTCAAGCCTTATTGATGGCATGGGTGGTGAATTTAATGCTTTTACTGGCAAAGAGACAACAGGATATTACATTAAATCTTCAAAAGAGAAAGTAGAAACCTCTCTTGATGTTTTATCTGATATGCTGCTAAATTCAAAATTCGATCCTCTGGAAATTGAAAAAGAAAAAGGCGTAATCATTGAAGAGATTAATCTCTATGAAGACATGCCAGCACGCAAAATCGGTGATATTTATGAACAATTACTATATGGTGATACACCCATGGGATGGGATATTGCAGGAAGTAAAGAAGTTATTAGGAGCATCACCCGTGATGATTTTATTTCCTACCTTGCAGAGTTATATAGCGCTTCCAACTTGACTGTTGTTGTTGCGGGTGGTATTGATTCTGACGAGACTGTTACTCTTGTAGAAAAATATTTTAGCCACATGAAGCAATTTCAGACTAAAGAGTTTGAGCCACTTAATGAACAGCAAGACAAGCCTGCAATTCTTATTAAACAAAAGCAAACAGAGCAGATTCATATTGCACTTGGTGTTAGAACAGTTTCGATCAACTCATCTAAACGTTACCCGTTATCAGTACTTGCTGCAATTCTTGGTGGTGGTATGTCTAGCAGGCTATTTCATGAAATTCGTGAGAAGCGTGGATTAGCATATTATGTCCGCTCAAATGCAGATGAGTATATAGATGCGGGTACGTTTGTTTCAACTGCAGGTATTGATCCCAAACGCATCATCGAAGCGGTTGAAGTCATGGTAGCGGAATATAGTAAAGTAGCACGTGGTGAATTGGGTTTGACCGATGAGGAATTGGCGAAGGCGAAAGAATTCCTTAAAGGGCATCTTGTATTGGATTTGGAGGATAGTCGCTCTGTTTCGGGATATTATGCCCATCAGGAGCTACTTGAGGAAAAGATTCAGAATCCAGATGAGGTTCTTTCTGACATCGACAATGTTACTAAGGAAGATGTTGAATTAGTTGGTAAAGAATTTTTTAAAGAACAGACACTCAATCTTGCCGTCATTGGAAAATTCGAGGATGGACAGAAACTGGAGAGTTTGTTAAAATTGTAGTATGGAACAGACAGTTGTTTTAGTTAAACCAGATGGCGTGCAGAGGGGATTGATAGGTGAGATCATTTCACGTTTTGAACGCAAAGGGTTGAAGCTTGCTTCCGTCAAGATGATTTCCTTGAGCGATTCTATCATTGATGAATGGTATGCTCACCATAAAGACAAGCCTTTTTTTCCAAATTTGAAAAGTTACATGAAATCATATCCTGTTATTGCTATGCTATGGGAAGGGATTGATGTTGTATCGACTGTTCGGACAATGATTGGTATTACCAAAGCACGAGAAGCAACCCCTGGAACAATCCGTGGCGATTTTGCGATGAGCCAGCAATACAATTTGATTCATGCTTCAGAAAATCTTGAAGCAGCAGAACGCGAACAAAAAATCATTTTTTCGGATGACGATATCTTTGATTGGCAAAAAATAGACGAGGCTCATATATATATTGATACAGAACGAAAGAGCGTCTAATACCTCATATGCCTACTTTTTTATGGAGTAGCAGTTATTCCCCTTTTTTATTAGCAAGTAAATCAATATAGCAATGAACGGCATTGTCCTTTACTTTAATAATGCCATTGGTGAAATGAATTTCATATTTTGTTCTGTCAAGTTTTCTTACTATTAGTGGGCTAGTAATAAGCGAAATAAAATTTGTATGTTCCGGTAAAATATCAAAAATCCCTGTATCATTTTTTGATGATATTGATCTAACATTATCATCAAAAAGGATTTTTGTACGATTTCGTACAGTGAGATGGATTCTGTCTGGAACAGGTACTTTTACCTGTACTGGTTGGTGTTTCTGTACCTGAGGTTGAGATTGTTGTTGAATTGATGGTATGTCTGTCATAGTTATTTCGTTGCCTCTTTTGCTTCACCAATAAACATAAATTTATCTTCGGTTAGTTGATCATACAGGCCATTTAAAATATCGCCTGTGTCTTTAATAGTTACTTCCAGAGGGACAAATTTCCCGCTGCGGCCAGTTTGTTTTTCCACAGTAAAGAAACTTTGGGTGAAATATGCCCTTAGCATCTTTGCCCGTCTATACAATAATTGATCATCAGGATTTAATTCGCCTTCACCGATAAGAGAAACAATTCTCTCAAGAGAAATAGCTTTTTTAAGAACACTTTGTGCATGCAGAGCAGTTTTATAATGTTCGACTGAAACAAATTCAGGTGCCAAAGCGGAAGAAGCAGATGCAATAAAATCAATAGCTGGCAGCCTTCCTTCCTGATAAATATTTCGTGAAAGAATAATGGTGGAATCAAGATAGGGAAGAATAGCTTGAACTCCCTGATCAAGGATATCATCGTTGGGGATATATATTGCTTCGATACTAGTGATTGAATTTGTTGTTGTGGATGCAAGACGCTCATGGAATGAAGCCATTTCAGAGCTTAGTGTTGCCTGATAACTGTCCTCAGAAGGAATGGAATTCATAAGTAGTGAGAGTTCATTACCTGCCTGAGCAAGACGGAAGACGTTATCTGCAAAAAATAATACGTCTTTTTTCATAATATCACGAAAATATTCAGCTAGCGTGATCGCAGTTGCACCACTTAGAAAACGTAATGCGGGGTTTTCCCCCATGTGTCCAAATACAAGACTTGCATAGGGTAGTACACCTCCTGCAGCTAGTGATTCAACGAGCTCCTGGCCTTCACGAGTACGTTCTCCAATACCAGCAAAAACTGACAAAGTTTCTTGCGTTGAGCCACCAGGAGACATTTGAATAATGTTATGAATAATTTCGGTTAGCAAAATTGTTTTTCCTACTCCTGCTCCACCGAATAGTCCAATTTTTCCGCCTTTAAGGATTGGACAAAAAAGATCAATACCTTTAATTCCAGTGACAAGAATTTGTTTTGGGATATTAATATCTATATAGAGCGGTGCATCTCGATAAATCGGCCATGTTTCCTTTGTTTTTATTAAAGGGCCTTTGTCTCGTGGGTTACCAAAGAGGTCAATTACCCGCCCTAGTACTTCTGGCCCGACGGGGATAGTAATGGGTTTTAGGGTATTGATTACTCCACTGCCGCGTGAGATCGTTGATCCCTCCGTCAGCAGAAGACAATAATAGCTGTCCGGTCCTGCTGATGTATAGACCTCCATTTTAATAATTGGATTATTTTCTAAAATGAGAACATCATGCACCGATGGCATAACTCCATTGAAGGAGACTTCGACAACTTGTCCTCTGACTGCTACAACCTTTCCTGATACAAGACTCATATTTTTATATTAGTTTCCAAAGAGATATTCCTGTAAGTGCTTCCGTTTGTTTTTTGTTCTGTATGCGATGTATTGCAAATCGTTTTTCCAAATCAACTGCTTTCAATCGTTGATTAATATTTTCACGTGCCATATCAAGCGTAGTGATACGTGAAGCATACCGTGCGAGTTCGGATTCAGTAACAGTCTGTTGAATAATGCCGAAGAAAATTTCAGATTCGAAGAAGATGATAATTTTTTCGAGCGAAGGTTCAAAAAGATAATGGACAGTTGTTTGAATCTTTCCTTGTGTTGTAGTTGTAAGTTTGTCTCCTGAAACATCAAGAACAGTCGTTGTTTGCTGTGCCATTGTTTCAAAACGAGCATAGAAGATAATAACATTTGAATAAGCTGCAAGATCTTGTGTGATTTTTTTTAGTACATCTTCACTAGCTTCATTTTCCGCAAACGGATAGAAGAGAAATTGCCGATTCGGATAGTCATTGGTGAATAATCTCCTTCCGAATTCACCAATAATAATCGGTACAGCATCTTTATGTTGTTCAAGATAACTGGCGAATTCATGGTATGTTTTTTCAAGAATATTACTAAATAGTCCTGAATTTGCAGAAAGATATACACAAGCAAGTTTGCCGTTTCCGACTTTTAGTGCCATAGTTGAATCATTGATTTGATTCATTGCTTTTGTTCCTTTTTTTTCTTGCATCAATTGTAAAATTTGGTTTTTATATGAGATGGTTACTTCCCGATAAATTTCAGTGAGTTCATCATTCATATCACGACTTAAGAGCACTTTGTTCCGGATTTCACGCATTTTCATACTGGCGATTTCTTCAGATGTGCCGACGATATCTTTGATACCTGTCAGATCTCCGATTTGTAGTAATATATTTTTTAGATAATTCATATCTGCTTTTTATAAATTAGTTACTGTCACTACTTGTACACCAAGCGCGTTGAGAATTTTATCTTGCTGTTTCCTTATTACAAGAAGTAATTCATTTAAAGATTGTGCCCCATTGATTAATTCTTTTATCAGTGCTTGAGCACTCAAACTATTTTTATATGTTTGATTAATAATTGTAATATCTTTTTCCATTTTTGTGAGATCTTGCCAATAGTCAGACCAGAGCAAACAGAAAATGATAATTTGGAGATCAAGATTTTTAGCTTCTTGTGAACTTTGATTAAAAAATGTAAAGATACGCTCTGCAACTGCTAAAGTGCGTTTGACTCCTGCACCCGCTTCTGCACTAAAGTGACTAAAGTTTTCAAGTTTTTTATGAAGCGTTAAAAAACTAATCAACTCGCGGTTGATAGTAAGCCTGAGGGGGGATTGTGTTTGTCTCCCGACACGACTAACAGAAATAAAAGGGTTGACTGCTGGTCTGTTACCTTTGGTGAACATATCGACATCAAAATATAGATGGCCGTCTGTCATTGACATGAGGTTCGTTTGGATAAATCCAGCAACATCTCCTTCAACCGATTCAACAACGGGTAGACAAGTTATGGCATGTACACTACCATTTGGCAAAACAAAATTTCCTGCACGTTCAAGAAGACGGGCATGGGTATAAAAAATATCTGCCGGGTAAGCATTGCGTCCTGGGAAGCGTCTCCCAATTAACATAATTTCTCGGTAGAATTTTGCATGGGTAAATAAATCATCCATTACAACAAGCACATCATGTCCTTCATCACGGAAGTATTCTGCTAGTGTCATTGCGGCATAAGGAGTGAGATAAATAACTCCAGCAGGGTCTTCGGCACTAGTTGCAATAATAATAGTATTTTGATCAATACCCGCCTTATGAAAAAATCCTTCAATTTTTTTAATATCAGTTTTCTTTTTGCCAATACCCGCGTAGATACAAATGGTTCCCAAACTTGCTTGCTTCAAAATTGTTTGATAAAGGAAACTTGTTTTTCCTGTTTTTCTGTCGCCAATAATTAATTCGCGTTGTCCTTTTCCAAGAGGAACTAACATGTCAACTATAGTGACACCTGTCTCAAAAGATTGTTCAATCTGTTTTCTTGTATTAATACCTGATGGGCTAATATCAATAGGACGGGAAATTTTCGGTTGTTCAATAGTTTTTGTCGTATTGAGAAGTTGGCCGAATGGATTAATTGATTGCCCAAGTAATTCAAAACCAACTGGTATTTCTTGTTTTATTCCGGTGCGGGTTACGCGCATTCCAGATTTGATCGAATATTTTGAAAAAAGAACTATCTCAACTTGATCTCGAGTGAGAGAAAGCACAACACCTTGTTCACCTGTTTCAAATATAACAATTTCTTGTATTGTTGCGTTAGGAAGACCACTTGCGTATACTATAGACTGATTGCAAGCCTCTACAAAACCAATTTCTTCAGTTGCTGTGAGATATTGTTGAAAAGTTTTCATGTGAGTAATTCCAGAATTTCATCTCGCTGAATCTGGAATCGTGTAGCGAGATTTTTACGTACGGAGTAATCTTTATAGATTCCACCTGCAATAAGTAATGCACCGCCAACTATTGATTTATCAAATTGTAAATCGATAAGAATATCTGGTTTTACATTTTTCTTAATCCAATCAGAGAAGAGGGTAATGGTCGCATCATCTGGTTGGAATGCAATAGTAAGTTGAATGTTTTTACAATTACGTAGTGCATTTGCTAATTCATCGATTGTTCGCTTGATTGTTATTTGGTTTTCCGGAGTAATTGGTTCTTTTGCTAGCGTTGCAGTGAGAATATAAGCAATTTCTTTAGGTAATTTGTTAAAAATTTGTTGTTGCTCCTGAAGTGTTTTTGCTGAGAAAAAGGTTGCTGTAAATTCTTCAAGACTAACAAGTACTTGTGAGACATCCGCTTTAACACGGAGCTTCATAGCGATTTGATCAAATAGGGCAGACTGCGGCATATTATTGAAATACTTGCTCTTTTTTTGCTGTTTCGAGAGCTTCCATTACTAATTCCTTATGTTTATCGTACGTTATTCCTTGATTGAGTACCATCTCTGAAACTCGGTAAAGAATTTTATAAATATCTTCATCTAATTTTTGATATTTTTGTTTTTTATATTCTTCCAGATCTTTTTCCATTGCTAGATATTCTTCATCAATTTTTTCTTTTGCTACTTTTTCCGAATTAATTGTTTCTTTTTCTAGTACGTCACGGAATTCCTTAAAATCAGAGAGCACGTCTGATTCGATATCTTTTGTCATAGATTTTAATGTATTGATATCTTCTTCTTGGATCTGTGTAAGCATGTTTTGGTAAGCTAATTTCATATCACTTGATGCTTTCTCAAAAATGTCTGCTTGTTGTCGTTCAAGGTTTGTCAATTTGTCTTTAAGTTCTTGACTTGAAGTATCTTCAAATTTTTTACTACTTGCGAGAATTTCAGTTGCTTGCTTATTGGCAAGATCGATAATTTCTTGTGCTTTTTCATGTGCTTGTTCCAGGAGTTTAATAGGTTTTTCAGCAAGCTGATTTTGCATATTACTATTTATTTTTTGTGTATTATGGAGTTCTTGAGCAGTATGAGTATAAGCTCTTGTAAGAAAAAATAATACAACCGCAAGTATCGTTACCGCGATTGTTAAAAAGATTAATGATAGTGGATCGATTAACATAAGTCAGTGTTTAGTGCATAATTATTGGGCTTAGAATTTATATTTAAAAATAACTAATCCCTAAATAAATTAAGCATCAATTCTATAGTACTAGAATTAAGTACGATATCGCAACTCCGAAGAACATAATTCCGATAGTGATAATGGTATTGATAAGGATACTGAGGAGAATTGCTTGTTTGGCAAGAGGATTTCTGCCAATTGCTTCAACTCCTCGATTAGATGCGCGTGCAAAAAAACGGAAGCCAAAGAAAAATGACAATAAGGTAATAATTCCAGCGATAAAATATCTGATAACACCAAGTGGTGAATTCAAAGCATCATTTAGTCCTAAAGTAAATGAGGAAAAGATAGTATGAGTAATGTTATTGGTTATTTGTGCAAAATGTGGTTGTAGTGTGACACGGATTAGAGCTGTTTTTTGCGAATTGTTGCTTGCATAGCTTTGTTCAGCTGTTCCGAGGACATAGCCATTATCGGTTGCTTTTTGTCCAACGCCAGGTATTTTTGATGATGTAATGAAGTCTCCAATAGTAATGTTGCCATTCGTGCTAGAAACACGGACTAGTACTTCACCACTACTTATGATAGGGGTTTTATTGGTAGCTGTGGTATCTTTGAGATAGACTGACGGATTAAGACTCACCACACCATAAATCTGCGGATCATAAGGAGACGATGCTAGTGTATATCCCTTTGGTGAAGAGGTAATAATATCTCCATCCGTTACATTACCTTTTATCTGGATACCAATAGCAGTACCGTTTGATAACTCCTGTGCAAATATTGGGAGCGAGCTCCCTAGAAATATAATGATGCTCAAAAAAATGAAGGCAATTTTTTTATACATATAAATCTCCTCATTTTATAGTACGTTGGAAAAGGAGATGAGTCAAGAAGGGTAAGACTTTCCAATTTCAAATCTTTAATGAGTAAAGGTTTGAAACTTTGAAAATTAGTTGAAATTGTAAATTAAATAACTATATCCTAGTATATCGTACTGAGCGACCTTTGCCTTGTTGGATAAGTAATCCTAACAGTGTCAGTTTTGCTAAATCTCGTGATGCAGTAATCGGTGAAATATGAAAAATTTTTTGAATAGTTCGATTGGTAATAATTGCTTTTGGATCATCAAGTAATGTCATGATAATTTTTTGGCGTTCATTCAATTTTCCAATTTTTTCTTCTTCCAATTTTTGTTGTGATTGAGCAAATGCTTGATAAGTTGACTCAAGTTGATTGCAAACTGTTTTGACAAAATATTCAAGCCATCCGGTAACATTTGGTTTAGAGATTGCGGTTGCATAGTAGCCATTAAATGATTTTTGTTCCTGTGCCCATGGTTTTTCGAGTACAAGTAAACCTCGACAATCCATTCCTGATTGATAGAGAAAGAGGTAGGCTGACATAGTTGAAAATAATTCAGTATAGATTGTTTTTGGAAGCAATCTACGAATTTGTAATTTAGCTAAAGCAGCTTGGGAAAAAGGATTATCCGTACTAGCATGAAGATAATTAACTATATCTTGTAATTCTTTTTCAGGAATTCTTATTTGTGGGTTGCCGGTAAGTTCATAAAGCTGGAGAAGTGTATTAACGGAGATGCTTTTTGATGATAGTCTCCATTCCCTTTTGATATAGTCAAGAGCTTTTTTGTATCGTAATATGCTATTTTGTATGTAATCGTTATGTTTTGAATCTTTTTGTATAGAGAAAACAATCTGATTTTCTAGAATCGTTTGAATTTTATTTGGATGAATATGTTCCTCAGTTAATACCAATCCGAACTGTACTCGATCAACTGTTGCGTGAAATTGTAAACCGAGTTCTCTCGTTTGAGAAAGAGGATAGAGAATGATTTGCTGTCTAACTGCTTCAAGCCTTTCTAGGTAACGAAGCAAATATGGTGAGATGGTATATGCGATGGGTGTCATTTGTTAGATTAAAGATAAAAGTATCAAAGATATAAGAGAGCTTTAACCCTTACTTTAGATCATTAAATTTATCCTTAACGAATACTCTAGCAGACTGATTTTTTTTAGTCAATAAGCGTCTATTGAAATATGAGGCTAAATATCAAGATATGATATGCTTAAGATATGATTATTTAATCCTTGACAAGGTATATTAATATATGTAGTAATTAATATATGGACAAAGGCGGACAAATTTTGTCATCTCTGCCCAGAATAGGTTTGTTTTAGCTGTCCATGAAGAATGATCTTTTAACAATACAACAAGCTGCAAATTATTTAGCAGTTTCAACTCGAACTCTTCGTCGTTGGGAATCAAAAGGCAATCTTAAATCACTAAGAACTGTTGGAAATCAACGCCGCTATAGTAAAAGTGAATTAGATATATTATTCAAAAATCCACAATCAAAACTTGGACATGAGCCACAAGCAGATGTCACACTCTCATTACAACAAGATCAGAAACCACAAGCAGTATTATCAACTAGTTCAGTAATTCCTATGGATAGCCTGAGAACTACAGGCCAAAGAAATGAAAATAGTCGATTCATGAAAAACGAAAGGTCTTCTTTTACAAGAGTATTGCTCTCAGGTATACTTGTCAGTTTTATATTATTTGCTGGCTTGGCAGTCATGATTGTGAGTAATCAAGAAGCGAGAAAGCTATTGAAAAATAGTAATGCATTTTTGATAAATCCTGTTCATACAAAAGAGCAAAAACAGATGCAAAATGTATTAGCTACTACTGACCACACACCAATTTTTGAATTTCAAATCAATATTCCGAGTCTCTTTGGCAAAAAGACGACCTTTTTAGATAACGTATCAATAAAAAAGAGCTTATCTGTTGAAAAATTAGCCTCCTTAAGTGGAGGCATAACAACGAACAACGCTGATGTTAATGCTGGAAGAGGGAGATTAACTGCATCAAATATTGTCTATTCAGTTATTGCAGGATCAAACATAAGCATATCAGGTGATAAACAAAACCCGACGA
>DATMOG010000012.1:0-17259 GCA_035568375.1 Candidatus Sulfotelmatobacter sp. | reverse complement strand
CTCCATCTTAAATTTCATAAATTCTTCATTGCCATAAGGCATCGTCCATCCCTCATACTTGAAACCGGATCCATCAGGCCCTGGCGCCTCAAAAACACCATCAAATGATATAAATTCTGTAACAACAATCCTTCTCATATTTTATTACACTTTGTTTACATCTCTGTTAATAAACTCAACACCGAAAGTTTTTAATTCCTCTTTACATCCCGCATTTTCTTCAAGAGAATTCCATATATAAATTTTTTTCTTGCAATAAAAAGCTAATCCTATCTCCATGAGCACATTTGGACCAATATATCCTTTTATGCCATTCTTTTCATTATTAACGACTAAAATACTATCAGATTTTGCAATTGTTTGAAAATTTGTTCTAATACATTGCGTTTTTTGCTTATTTGTTTGAAAACTTTTAAATTGAGTTACTTCGAAATTGTTTTGTTCCTTCATCAACTGAGCAGATACAGGGATGTGTACGATAAAACCCTTTGCCTCTAACTCTTTTTCAATCTCTACGAGTTCTCTATAAAAATGCATACTCGCGCAAAGAAAAATAGTATGTTTCATAATTAGAGTATAGCATGCACGAATTACCTATTTCCACTCGTACGCTTTTTTAAAATTCTGCAATATCGAACTTTTTCATTTATATAAACGCTTACGTAATGAACTCAATTTTTGCAATATATAAATTTGATAAGGAGTAATATTACCTGAAGACTGGATTACTTTTTTCCTATAAGTGAATTAAATAACTTTAGAGGTAAATGTAATGCGCTTTGTTTCAATGCCATGTTATTCTTTGTTGTATTGGTAGATCTTTCAACTCTACTTCTTCCTCTCGTCCACTTCACATTTTTTGCATTATTTTTCATAAGTATTAATTATAACTTTAGCGTATGATGAACCGCATTGTCAACACAGTAACAACATTTTAAAAATACTATTGACATAAGCTATATTAACAGATATATTACATTATATTCTTTCGGGGTATTCGCGTAAATCAAAATCGGTGGTAAACTCCACGAGTTCTCAAAAAAAGAACATGAGTCTGTGAAACTCAGACAGCGACCGTATAGTCGGGATAAAAGAAAGAATAGGAATCAAACTAGACTATTTATCTATATAGTATGATTTTATTACCCCCGAAGAGGGGTTTTTTTATGAAAAACAATGCACTGAACACTCGTGAACTCGCAATAGCAGCAGGACTTGCAGCGTTGTCTGCTTTGGTACAAATAATTCATATTGGCTATCTATCACCTCAGTGGGGAATGTGGATTGATATTGTTGCAGTTACGTGGGTTATCGCTTTTTTACTTTTTGGCTTTCGAATGGCGTTGATTGTCTCACTTATTGGAGCTGTCATTATCACACTCGTTGCCCCTGAGACATGGCTCGGAGCAGGCATGAAGTGGATTGCCAGTTTTCCTACTTTCTTAGTACTTGGGTTATGGCTTTTCAAGATAAAAAAACCACTCTCCTATTACAAAAATCCTTTACATTTGCTATTGCCGGTTGTTATTGCCATTATTATTCGTTGCCTCCTTATTATTCCTATAAACTATTTTTATGCGATTCCCATTTGGACTAAAATGACACCTTTACAAGCTATGCAAACTATTCCCTGGTATATCATTGCGCTTTTTAATATCGTACAAAGTAGTATCGATGTAGCATTTGCTTGGGTTTTGATCTACAAATTCCGATTAAATCGCTACGCTACTCATATAGCACAAGAGTAATTACAAACAAAAAAATAACCACATATGACAACCGGTATTTCACTGAAAAACGTTTCAGTTAGCTATACAAGAAGCATCAAACAACTCAAAGATATAAACTTACAAATTAAAAACGGTACTTTTCTAGGTATAACAGGCAGTAATGGTTCAGGTAAAACAACATTGCTTCAACTTCTCAATGGACTAATTCCACATGAAATACAAGCACACTTAGAGGGAGATGTCTTCATTGACGATATTAATACAAAAACCAAACCTGTTTCTTATTTTGCTCGAAAAATTGGTATGCTTTTCCAAAATCCGGATTTTATGTTATTCAATCTTACTGTCGCTGAAGAAATTGCATTTGGACTGAAAAACCTGAAGCTTACCAATCATTCCGAACGAATTAAAAATGCACTCAATATCGTAGGTCTTTCAGGTTATGAAACTAGAGATCCTCATGCACTTTCACTTGGCCAAAAACAAAAAGTAGCGCTTGCTTGCGTGCTCGCAATGGATACTCCATACATTGTATTAGATGAACCAGTCGCTATGCTCGATTACAAAGCAGCAATAAATCTCTATCAAACCTTAAACGATTTAAACAAAAACGACGGAAAAACTATTATTGTCGTTGAGCATGACACTGATTTTCTAATGACTTATGCGAAAGAAGTTGCTGTTATTGATAAAGGGGAAATTGTTATGCAGGGGACGACTCGCCTTGTCTTTACAAAAAAAGCAGAACTCAAACATTTTGGTATTAAAAATCCGCAACCTACACAATGAGAGAAGCACTCACTATTATCAAAATACTTACGTTATTACTCTTTAACTATTTTATTTTTTCTATTGAAAACTCAGTCTTACTGACTAGTATTCTCATCATTTTTATAATTGTAGGTATGCCAACACACTATCTCTTCATTAAGAGGCTAAAGACTATTCTTCCAGTTGCCATCATGATTATTCTTTTCCAAATTATTTTTAATACTTCTGTACCCATAAGCACCCGTATCCTCCTTGGATACTTAGCCGCAATAAGATTAACTACTATAAGTCTATCAGTTCTCTTATTCTTAACAAGCACCTCGATTACCGAACTAGTACAAATCTTTAATTTTCTGCCAAAAAAAATTCTGTTGTTGATAATAATGACATGCTATTTTATCCCAGGAATATTATATGAAGGAGAAAAAATCAAAGCAGTCCAAAAATCTCGTGGTATGCATATACATCATCTGTCTATTGTTACCAATCTAGCTTCACTTCTTGTTCCACTCATTCATAGAATCTTTCAACGAGCAGAAATACTTTCTATGACTATCCTCGCAAGAGGATATGAAGAATAATATTTTGTTGTTGACAAATAAAAAGACATTCTGTTATCGTTAATATATGGACCAGCAACAAGGAGCGACACAATCTCCACAACCTATACAACCCGCACAACCATCGCCTGTTACTAATATACCTGCACAAACAGCTCCTAGTGATGGTGCAACTCCTAAATCAGGTAAATCAAAAAGTATCTATATCATATTCGGAATAATACTGCTTATTATTATAGCTGCAGGATTTTTTTACTTTACAAAACATACAAATAAACCGTTTACAATGAAACAACCAGCAGTACAAACTACACCGATAGCATCGAAACAAATAGCACCTACAATCACACCTGTTACTGCTGGAAACGTCGATCAAACCTTGAATAACTCTGATGCATCAATGCAACAAGCTGTAAGTCAAGCAAATACCGATCTTACTTCAGTAAATAGTATCAATTTATCACAAGATAGTACAAACGGATTATGAAAAAAATAACTTATTCTATTGCAACAACTCTTACTATCAGTAGTTTCTTATTGGCACAAAGTTTCATGCCAGCTTTTGCTCAAAATCTTGGCGGACAAAATATAATTAAGGCAACGCAGCATTTACAAAACCAAGCAAGTCTCGCTGCATCAAGACAGACAAATGAGTTACAAAATATTATCAAACATGCAGACACATTAATAACGAGTAGACTTGCATCTCTTAATGAAATTATCTCGCGTATTCAAAACGACAAACGGTTATCAGACAGCGAAAAAAATAGTCTAAATTCTGAAATTCAAACTGCTATCAATGGATTAACTGCCTTAAAAACAAAAATTGACGGTGATACCAGCATAACGACTGCAAGAAATGACGAAAAGCAGATCATAACTAATTTTTATGTCTATGCAATCTTTATGCCAAAAATTCGCCTGCTTATTACTCTCAATAACTTACAAGCAATTACTGCAAACGTACAAACTCTTGTCCCACAACTGCAAAATATAATTACTACCTTTAAGTCACAAGGAAAGGATGTAACACAAGTACAAAATCTCTTAAATGATATTGCAACACAAATACAAACCATTAACACAACATTATCTAGCGATGTCACAACAATCGAAGCTGTTTCAACAGCAACGACAGGAGCATCATCAACCTTTGGTAAAGTACAACAAGACATCGCACAAATTGTGCGAACTGGTTTTGCAAAAATTCGTTCAGATTTCGGGCAGATGAGGCCCTTATTTAAACAATTAATTTCAGGACAACAATCAGGAGCACCACAATCTGCATCTGTAACAACAATAACTCTCTCTCCTACCACTGCTACAACCAAATCACAATAAAATTTGTTATAACTACTATGCTGAATACATCAAATATAATCTTTGTTTGTTGGCTTATTTTTCTTGGCTACTGGATAATTAATTGGAAATCGGTTAAACCAACACATGAGGCAGCATGGCGTGCGCCGAGATTTCGCTGGATTTTTCTTTGGATTATTATCCTTTTACTTCTTTTGCATAGTATTTTTCCTAGTTATAAAACGACACCTGCTCATTTTTCACTTATAGTAATAGCTGGCATGATAGTTACAATCATTGGTCTGACTATTGCAATAATCGCTCGTAAAACACTTGCCGATAACTGGAGTAGTGATGTTGAATTGAAAAAAAATCATAAACTGATCATAACTGGCATCTATAGCTATGCGAGACATCCAATTTACACAGGGATCATAACTATGGGAATAGGCACAATTATCACCTTGCAGTCAATTCATGCCACATCTTTTTCTATTGGAATGATTGCATTTATGATTTTTAAAATGAAGAAAGAAGAAAAACTTCTCTTGAAACATTTTCCAAAAGAATATTCCTCATATCAAAAGAAAACCAAAGCACTTTTTCCATTTTTATATTAGTGATGGTGAGGCTGTTCTTGTTTATCCATCATTTGTAACATTGGCAATCCCCCACTTTTGATAAATCGGTAAACTAAAATTGCTGCAATGAGGAGAAAAAGAATATTGAGCCAACTCGTATAATTCCAGGTAAACCCTTCTGTTAAAATAATTACATTACGATTTGCCGGTATAAAATGCAAAAGTGTAAAAATAAATTCTACGAAATATCCCGCAGCTGCCATTATGCAGTAGAATATAATGAAAATATAGCACATCATTTTCCATCCATAATATTTGCGATAAATATTGAGTATGGGAAGCACGATTAAATCTGCGAAAATAAAGCTCACTACCCCACCAAAGCTTATTCCCCCCTGCCAAAGAACAGCAGCCAAAGGGACATTTCCCACTGAACAGACAGAACTGATAAGCGCAACCAGTGGGCCGACAAGGGGTCCCTCAATAAATGCTAAGTGAGGATCTTTCATAAGGAAAAGTGTTTGCCAAAATGCATGTGGGACTAATACACTTACTGCGCCAGCTATAAAAAAACCTAAAGTAATATCAATCCAAACAGATGCCAAATCCATAACAAAATATTGTGAAACTGCGGTGAATCCTTTCTTACTTACTAGTCGCTGAATAAAAGTTCCCTGATTGGTAACACTCATATCCATTGCCGCATGACCTTCCATTTTTCCTTGTAATCCCTGTGCAGCTTGTTCCCTTGCAAGAGCAATAAGTTTAGGCGTTAACGTTAAACGGAAAAGCAAAGCGATAAGCACAACCATAATAATACCACCAATAAATTCAGCAGCCATGAATTGCCATCCCATTAAAATAGCTAAAATGATGCCTATCTCAATGACAAGATTTGTTGAGGCCAGTTCAAAAACCATAGCAGAAGTAAAAGATGCACCTTTTTGAAAAAGAGATCGTGCAAGCGCAACTGCTGCATAGGAACATGAGCTAGAAGCGATTCCAAAAAGCGTGGCTAGTGTTAAATTTCGTGGAGAATCTCCTCCGAGTGTTTTAGCAAGTGTCTTATGAGAAACAACGGCCTGAACTATTCCCGAAAGAGCAAACCCCAAAATGAGAGGCCATAAGACTTCCCAAAACATTGAAAAAACTATCCATAAAATTTGTAATAACATATGATTCTCAGTCTTCTATTATGTCACATGTTTTTTATTCTTGCCATATGTTTTTGTGCAATATCAGTAATAATCTTCCCATCAAACAATTCGATATCCCTATCTGCAAGTTTGGCATAATCTTTTTCATGAGTTACCATAACAATGGTTAAATTAGCATTTTTATTTAATCGTAAAAAAATATCCAGAATAGTTTTTGACGACTCGGAATCAAGATTTGCAGTCGGCTCATCAGCAAAAAGAATTTTGGGATTATGGACAATGGATCTGGCTATACTCACGCGTTGCTGTTGTCCACCTGAGAGTTGATTGGGTAAATTATCAAACTTATCATCTAATTCAACTTTCTCTAATGCCTCTTCTGCCTTTTTTGCAGCTGTTTTTTTATCAATACCTTGCATTAGCATTGATAAAACTACATTTTCTTTTGCTGTCAGTGTCGGCAGCAATGCATAATCTTGAAAAATAAAACCAAAATTATCACGACGATAAACAACTCTCTCATGATCTGTAAGTTCTGCTATATCTTGTCCATCAAGAAAAATATCACCACTTGTTGGTATATCGAGCAGACTAATATTATATAATAAAGTACTTTTCCCAGCTCCTGATCTACCTGTGATCGCGATAAACTGCCCTGTTGGTATTTCGAAACTCAAATTTTTCAGCGCGATAAGTTCAGTCTCGCCCATTTGAAATTTTTTAACAAGATTTTTAATTTGAATCATATTATCTTCCTAAAATTGCATCAAGAGTATTTTGTTTCGTTACAAGCCATGCCGGAATAAAACCTGAAATGAATGAAGTAAATAATAATGCAATGCCATTGTATACTACATCGCTTATGCCAATTGCCAAAGAAGCATTAATACTAGCAAAATTAATCGGATACAAGTCGAAGTATGGTTTTAATAATCCGAGAATAAAAATTGTTGCAATAGTTACCCCAGACACAGCATAAAAGAGTGCCTGAAAGACATAAGAAACCTCTATTGCCTGTGCTGAAATACCAATCCCCTTTAAAATGCCAATAAACTTTCTTCGAGTAATCGCATTAACATAAATCACAATAAAAATTGTAACAGCACTAACCATAAGAGCAATTGCACCAACAAGATTACCTAATTTCCCTAATGCTTGGATAATTGAATAGATACTACTTGGCAATGCTTCTTTAGATGTCTCAACTATCACATTTTCATTTTTTGGCAAATTTTTAATGATATAATTTTTTGCTTCATCTTGTGATGCATTTGGGACAAGTCGTACAGCAATCTCATTTGCAGAAACACTTTGGTTTTGTGTCATTTCACGAAATGCAGATTCTGTCATGTAAATTCGTGAATCCACAAAAACACTATTTGTCGTATAAACTCCTTTTATCGTAACTTCTTTTTGCACACCACCAATCGTAAGACGGACACGAGAGCCAATATCTGCAGTTTGTAAAATTTTTGAACCAACAGCTAAAGTCGCACCTCTTACTGTCGCATATTTTTGGATAAGATTAGATCCAATGATGATTTCATCAGAATCTGTCGGAGATAAATATGATCCAGCTACCATAGCTCCTGAAAGTTTACTCATCGTATCTTCAGCTTGCGGGTCAACTCCAGCAGCTGTTCCTGCAGCAGATTCGGATAAATCAGTTAGCCGCAATTTATTTTGATAATTATATTCGAGCAAACTAGAAGATGTTTCACGGGTTGATATTACTTTTACTGTCGGCAAACTTCGAACAATATTGATAATGGTATTGGTATCTTCAATCTTCGTTTTATTTGTCGACGGAATGATAAAAATATCGCCTGAATAATATTGCGGATACGTCCCAATGGCTGCTGATGCAAACCCAACAAGAATTCCCCCCAAAAAAAGCATATTGAAAAAAGTGAGACTGATAACCAAAATGATAAGTGCAGTGGTCCAAGGATTATTCCGCTTGATATCACGGAATGCCAAAAATAAACCAACATAAAGAGAATTATCCTTCCATATCATATTGCTAGTCTGAATTCGGATTTGCTACAATTGCCGTTCCTGCTGTTAATTCGCTTGTGATTTCTGTCTTTGCAACACCTTTGACCCCAACAGTGACAGGAATTTGTTTATGTGTTTTTGCTTCTAAAACATACGAGGTACTATTATTTGTAATAATTGCCGAATTTGGTACATCGATGACATTATTCCTTCTCAATGTCTCAATAGTAATCAACGCAGTCATATTAGGCTTAATAATAACAGGTAATCCAACTACTAAAATCCGTGCAGCATAAGTAACAACTCCTTGAGCACTTGTCCCTACCGTTGCTATATCACCCATAGTACCCGTAAATGTCTGATTTCTCAACGCATCAAAAACGATACTTGTTTTCTGTCCTGTTGCTACCCGCGTCGCATAGTCCTCGCCAATATTAGTGCTGATGTAAGGATCGGAAAGATTTGCAATTACGAGTACTGGTTGAGGAATATTCGTACTAATAGCTGCCTGACCATTTGAGGTTCCGGCAATAGTGACTGCAGTACTCGGAGCTGATACTGCATCTCCCACTTTATCCTGCATATTTACTATTTTTCCTGCTGCCGGCGCAATAATAGTCGCGCTTTGTGTCTCATCATATGCTAGTTTTGTTTGTGTTACTTTTGCCTGAGCAGCATTTATTGAAACACCCGCTGTTTTATATCCCTGTTCAGCAGCTTGAAAATCTTTTTGTGTTTGAGTTACCGAATTATTAACTGCAAATTTTTCAAGATCTGTATAATTTTGTTTTGTCGAAGGATTAATAGCGTTACTATTCATATAGTTCTGAGTATTTTGTGCAGCGATATAGGATTGCTGCTTGGCCCACATTATTGCATCAAAAATCTGTACATTATTTTGTGCTGTCTGCAAAGCACTTACTGCACTCATATAATCTGAATAAGCTACACTTTGTTGATCAGTCGTTGCAGTACTCTCAACATGAAAAAGAGGCTGTCCTTTCTTCACTATAGCACCATTATGTATATATAATTGAGAAATAATACCATTTGATGGAGATACAACAACTGTCTGAGAGGCAGTAGTATATGTTCCGCTAACTTGGACAGTATCAATAAGATTTTCTTGTTTAACAATATAGAGAAGATCTGAGCTGGGTTTCTGTAAAAGGACTGCTCTGATAATAAAGAACAAAACGATAATTCCAATAACAATAACATAAACTTTCTTTGCTCGGATAAAGGAAAAAAGAGTACTCATACTTTTATCTATATATCATTATGTATCGGTTGAACTTGAAAGTAAATGAGTCCAATCGTTTGTCATAAACATATAGTGAAGAATTTGAGGATAGACTAAGCATTTGATGCAATTTTTCTCCTTTCTTAAGTAATTCAAAGATATGCTCTATCCGCTTTTTCGTATTTTCTGATTGTTTCGTAGTTTGTGACCGCCAGACAATTGCATATATATTGGCACGCTTGAGTGAGTTTAAAAAACTTCTGCCTTTTTCTCTTTTACCAACTCTTTCAGAAAATCTACAGAAATGCAGATTTCTGTAGATTTCTACTGCTGAAGCCGTGGCACTATTAAGCTGGAATTTCCCTGAATCCTGTTTCCCTTGCCAATGTATTCCCTTTTCATTGACATCAATAGTTGCAAGAAAAAAATGCTGGTGACCAGACAATGTTTTCCTTCCAATATACTTTTTCCAAAAAAAGCATAGAATGTCTTTCAGAGATCCAATATCTATTGAAAATAAAGTGCAGAAGTATTCTAAAAAAAGAAGAGGTGTCCCCTCGTAGAGATACCTCCTCTTCTATAATTGTAGCTACTGCCATTACATTGGCATTGCTTCATAGACACGCACAGTTCCATCATTATGCCCCTCAATAACAGGACATCCCTTAGCAATTTGTGTTGCTTCGTCCATGTCTCTGGCATTAATGATTGTGTAACCTGTTGCCGGCCATTTATCGGCAGGAATCGTTTCAATACCTTTGGCAGTTACAGATTTTGCTTCAAGAGCAAATGGATTTCCTCCGTCAACCATTTTATCTTTGAAGGTAGCAAACCACGCCATCCATTTATCCATTGTTTTTTTCATGTCTTCTTTACGTATGTCTTCTGGTCTTACGTTTTTACCATAGTACACAAATACAAATTTTTTCATACTTTTTCACCCCCTTTCGTCGATTTTTTCTGAGTTAAATATTTTGCATAGTTTTCAAGCGTTTCATTACTGTTGCCCCAATAGGCGTGGTATTGCATCAGCCAATCTTGAAGAGAAAATAATGATTTTCTGTTAAGCGTAAGAAAGTGAGTCCGTCCAATTTTTTTCTCTATTACTAACTCCGCTGTTTTCAGTATCTTTATATGTTTATGAATTGCAGGAAGAGAAAGGCTTCTCATATCAGCAAGCTGATTTATTGAGTGTGGTTGTAACCCCAACATATAGATGATTTCCCTTCGGTGTTCATTGGCAAGCGCTTCAAAAATCTTGTTTAAGTTATGAGAAATATGATTCTTCGTCATTATAGTTAACTTTTGAGTTAAGTATAATTGGAGAATCAACTTTTGTCAAATTAAAGCTCTAAACAGAAAGAAACTCTTTCAAATCATCCCCATATCCAGCCATAATTTAGCGCTATCGGCAATGATTCATCGTAACTTTATCAATGTCATACCACTATTCTTTTTAACAAACTTCATCAAAATTGCCGGAACCTTATCATGATTTTCATGTAGCCACTCTGTCCACTCCTTTGAAGTATGAAACAAATAGACTGGCAACTCTTTTATAAAATTTCATAACTACTACACAAATTAGTATATCCTTCTCGAAAGGCAACTCCTGCAAGAATTAGTGCCATTACTTCATCTACCCACCACCAGCCAAATAATGCATTCAAGACAAGCCCTACAAGAACTGCTCCCGCAAGGGCGCCATCGATTAAAGTAAACTTAGCATCCGCAAGAACTGTTCTACTTCTCATTTTTGTCCCGATACGTTTCTTTATAAGACCTAATGCCACCATTATAATAACCGTTAAAATAATAAATATGATACCAAGAAGCGATTTTTGCGGATGATGATGTGCAATTAAACTCAATGAAGCATCAATAAAAATATACAACGAAACGATAAGATAAGCAAAACTAATAAGTTTTAAGGCAACCTGCGTCCTCCCTTTGCCCTTCCCGTTTAAATCCCAAACGACAACTGAAGAGGAAAAAACTTCAATCCCAGATTCAAGACCATAAGCAAAAAGTGCAATCGAACCTGATAGTAATCCTATCGTAACACAAATAAGCCCCTCCAACACATTCCATGCTATTGTAAGATATTCATAAAATAGAGCCTTTTTGTGAAGCATGCTTCTAGCTTATCAAAAACATTAAAACTTCCGCAATGATCTGCTTGTGACTTCTCTGATATATATTCTCAAAATAATCAATTCAATGATACGCGATCCCCAAATCCCAAAAAAATATCAGGCAAAAAATAAAATATTACCACACAATTTTATGATTAAAACTATCCTCACCCTGAGGGTTCATTACAAAAAATTTTTCTTTGCTCTTCTGTAACAAAGTTATTACTTCATTATCACTAACTTGCCGAAAATCCTTATAATATTTTCCAATCGCCTCAAGATACTTAACTGATTGTAAACAAATAACAGTATCTACTAGTGAACTTATTGTTCGAGCGACCTCCTCTGAACAAATAGGAACAGCAAAAATAATTTTCTTTGGATGACGTTTTTTTATTGCTACTAATGCTGCTCGTGCAGATGTTCCTGTTTCGAGACCATCATCAACAAGAATAATTGTCTTATTTGTTAATAGCGGAAGAGATTCACCTTGCCTATATAATTGTTTACTTCTCTTTAACTCTCTGTCATGCTCTTCAACCAATCGTAATGTACTCTGAGAAATACCCAAATGCTCGATCAGTTCTTTATCCAAAAATACTGCACCATGCTCAGCAATCGTGACTATTCCGAGCTTGAAATTTTGTGGAGCACCAATTTTGTAATCAATAACTACTCCTAAAGGAACATTAAGCGCTTTAGCAATAGGAAAACCTACAACAATTCCTCCTCGAGGCATAGCAATTACCATCAAATTATTTCCTTTACAAAATAATACTTTTTTTACAAGTTGTCTTCCTGCATCAATTCTATTATCAAACATAGTAACTGTATAATACTCTTCGCATAAACGAAAATGATAAATATAATGTAAGAATATATTAAGAATTATTTGCCGTATAAGCCCCTTATAAAGCCTCCTATGCTATACTTAAAATGCATAGACATAATGATAGCATACGATATATTGTCACATGAAAAATCATTTGCTATCATAAGATTTTATTGAATAGCATGAAAATAGAAAAAAATGAACAGACACTTACAAAACGAATTCACTGGATAGATGTTTGTAGAGGTCTTGCCATTATTCTTGTCCTCTATGGTCACTTTTTTGTGTCTAATAAAAACAATTATCTCATTTTCGCCTTTCATATGCCGCTTTTCTTCTTTATTTCAGGTTTGGTATTTAAACCCACAGGAACAAAATCACTTGCTTTGATAACATACAAATATGGTAAACAATTACTCATTCCATACTATATATTTGCAACATTGACATACGGTTTTACCTTAATTTCGCAGACAGCCGGAGATATCAGTTTAGGAGGTATCACTTACCAATTATTCGGCATTTTCTATGGAAGCGGCAGAGATGGCATGCTTGGATATAATGTCGTTTTATGGTTTCTACCTTGTCTTTTCATTACTAAACTTACCTTTGCAGCAATAACCAGAAAAATAACACAAACAAAACAATTATTAATTGTCCTCTTAACCAGCGCTGTAAGTGGTTATCTGCTTTCTTTCTTTATACCATGGCTCAAATTGCCATTTGGTTTTGAAATTGCATTAACAGGACTTACCTTCTTTGGAGCAGGTTATTTACTAAGGATATACCAACAAAAATTTAAGCTAATTATTCAACAAAAAACATGGGTGGCAATTGTTGCCTTACTTTTTACCATATTGATTGCAAACATCAATTATTATATCTCTGGTGAAAAAGTTGATCTCCGTGTCAATCAGCTCTCTAATATTTTCCTTTTCTACCTAGGTTCTTTTGGAGGGATTATCGGGATCATTGCAATGAGTCGAGTTATTGCTAAAAATGGATTACTTGAATATATCGGTAGACATTCTATGATCTTGTTTGCATGGCATAATGTTCTTTTTACTGATTTAACAAACTTTATTAGCTCTATGGTAACAAAAGATTTCCTTAATAACATGAAATTTATTATGCCAACATTCTATGCTGGAAGTATCATAAGTATTATCCTATTTAGCAGGATGCTTGTTATTAAACTCAAAGCTACTCTTCATTTCGTTTCGTTCTTAAAATAATAAACTCTCCTTTAATGGAGAGTTTATTACTGATCATTTTATCAATACACCGTTTTACTGTGATACTGTTGGACCTCGAAATCGAAACAGACCATTACCGATTGTTACGTTATCTGCTGTAACGCTTCCGTCGGAATTGGTAACACCGAGTGCCGTTATATTGATTCCTGATTTTAGATCTGAAACAGAACCGGTTGTTGCTTTGTTAATTCGAGTTTGAGCGGTAAGATTAATAATTTTACTGCTGCCATCTTGTAATTTCAGAGTAATACTACCAACTTCCTGGCCAACGATCTGACCTCTAACAGGGATCATACCGGAAGCACTTCCTAACCCTCTACCAGCTCCACCAAAACGACCAATTGCTACCCCCGCAAGTTTCGTCTTTTGATACATCATACCACCGTAGAATCCTGCAGCAGCAAAAACGATTACTAATATCACTACATACATTAATTTAATTGGTTTCATGCTTCTCACCTCCTCTCATAAAAATACCTCTCTTATTCATAACGTAACGCTTCGATTGGCTCAAGGCTTGCTGCTTTTCGTGCTGGATACCAGCCAAAAAGTACACCAATTCCTGCTGAAACAACAAACGCTAATAGCACAGAACTTGGAGAAATGACAAATGCCATGTTAGCAATCGTGGAAATAATAAAAGAAAGAACGATACCTAAAATAATCCCAACCATTCCTCCAGTAAAGGTCAAAATAATTGATTCTGTAAGGAATTGTGTAATAATCGTTTTTTTCTTCGCTCCAAGAGCTTTTCGTAAACCAATTTCTCTCGTCCGTTCAGTAACAGTCACAAGCATGATATTCATAATACCAATACCACCAACAAGTAAAGAAATCGCAGCGATACCAGAAAGTAAGGTTGTGAACGTCCCAGTTGCTGATGAAGCTGCAGTCAAAATATCCTGCTGGGAAAAAATAGAAAAATCAGCTTGAGTTGGATCTGATAATTTATGTCTGCTGAGCAACAAATATCCAACTTGATTTTCTGCCTCTGTCATAACATCTGGACTTTTTGCTGCTAAACTAATAGAGCTGAGATACGTTTGCCCAAACACCTGCAACTGTGCCGTGTTTAATGGGATAAAGGCTAGATTATCCTGGTTACTAAATCCTGTTCCGCCTTTTGAAATAGTAATCCCGATAACCCGAAAAGCAATTCCCTTAATACGGACAGACTGCCCAACAGGATTCGAATTGTTAGGAAATAAATTTGAGGCCGCTGTTGGCCCCAGTACCACCACTTTCGTTTCACCAAGATTGTCTTGGTCAGAAATAAATGAGCCTACCTGCATCGTAACTGTATGAACTATCGCATATGCTGGAGTTGATCCAACAATCTGAATATTAGTGTTATTTGCTCCTGCGGTAACTTGTGTTCGACTTTGTACTTCAGGTGATACGCTTTGGACTGTAGTAATAATAGAAGATGTCTGGATTGCTTTTGCATCATTATTGGTCAGGGTCGTTGCTCCTCCTGCTGCACCACGAACGGCGCCGCTATTTTGCGAACCAGGTATTACTGTCAAAAGATTTGCGCCTAATGATTGAATTGAATTTTGCACTGATTGTTGTGTTGCCTGTCCAAGAGAGACAAGCGCAATAACACTACCGATACCAATGACAATTCCCAACATTGCCAAACCTGTCCGCATTTTGTTAACTGTAAGTGTTCTTAAACTTTCAAATACTGTTTCTTTATCCATAGACAATTTACCTCTTAATTTTTAATTGTCTTCTATTTTGCTCATCACTCACAATCTTCCCGTCACGGATCGTAATGATCCGTTTTGCATGATGAGCTATATCAGGCTCATGAGTAATCATCACAACAGTATGTCCTTTTTCATTGATATCATGAAAAATTGCCATCACTTCTTCTGCTTGCACGGTAGCTATATTACCAGTTGGCTCATCAGCAAGAAGCAGAGCGGGATCCATAGTAAGTGCTCGCGCAATTGCAACGCGTTGCTGCTGACCACCTGAAATTTGATTCGAGGTATGATCAAGCCTTTCTCCCAACCCTACCATTTGCAGATAATGGATTGCTCGTTCTCGCCGCTTTTCATCAGGAAAGCCTGCATAACGCATGGGTAACATAACGTTTTGTAACACTGTTGTCCTAGGCAATAAATTAAATGCCTGAAAGACAAATCCAATTTTCCTATTACGGATATCTGCTAAATCATCTTCTGTCAAATTCTCAACATTTTCCCCATCAAGAATATACATTCCACTTGTTGGTGAATCTAAGCATCCGAGAAGATGCATGAGCGTTGACTTTCCGCTTCCTGAAGGACCCATAATTGCAACGAATTCGCCTTTTTTGATTGAAAATGAAACATCATTAAGAGCGATCGTCTCACCCGCAGCAGTATTATAAATTTTTGAAAGATGTGATACTTGAATAATATTCATTGTTCATTTTTCTATTACCTTTTGATTAACCACCAGTGCCGCTTCTACCAGTTCTAAAAACTGCACCGCCTCCTCCACCACGCCCGAAACTACTAAATGGAGAAGCTGCTGTGGAGGAGCTACTGGTTGAAGAAGTGGTTCCGGTAATAACACTATCTCCTTCATTAATACCTGATGTAATTTCTGTATTTGTATCATCTGAAATTCCTGTTGTTACCGAAACAATTGAAACTATTCCGTTTTTGATTACTCTGACAGATGATAAACCATTTGCGGTCTGAACAGATGAGGTTGGAATCGTAATAACGTTATCATGTCGGGCAGTTTGAATCATTACTGATGCAGTCATACCCGATTTAATATCTGAAGGTGGTGCAATAAGAGTAATATACACATTATATGTTACAACACTTGATGAGGTGGTACCAACATTATTAGTACTCTCAACTTTCCCAACAAATGTTTTATTAGGGAATGCATCAAGCGTTATCGTTGCGTTTTGTCCAATTTTTATTTTCGGTATATCAACTTCATTCACTGGTGCAACAACTGAAAGTTGAGAGAAATCTCCAATGACAAGAACTGGTGAAGACGAATTTGAGCTACTTGTCCCTGAAGATGAAGTTCCTGAGCTTGCATTAGATGAACTATTAGATGAACTTGACGAAGAACTATCTGCAGTCACACTGTTTCCTTGCCTTACTGATAAATTAGCGACTGTTCCAGAAGTAGGTGCTGTGACAACAGAATCTTGTGTCGCCTGATAGCTTAACGATGCTGAGTTAAAGCTGGCATTTGCTGCAGCAATTGCAGTATCTTCATTATTATATTTCGTTTCATCGGCAGTAAATGTCTCATGAGCATTAACTGATTTGGAATTCAAACTATCTTTCTGTAATTGTGTCATCGAGTTTGTTTCATTATTTACTCCTGTTTGTGCATCGATAACTGCTTGCCGATCTGCCTCTAGTGTCGCTTGCGCTGTTTGCTTGGCTTGCACTGCTGAATTATAACTGCTCAGAGCACTTTCATAACTTGCAAATGCTAATGCCTTTTCTTGAGGAGTTGCTGTTGCTTTTACTTCAAATAAGTTTTTTCCTACATACACAGTATCACCATTCTTGACATATACTGCTTGAATGATTCCGGTAGAGGGTGACGTTACATTAATTTGTGAATTAGCATTGATATTACCACTCTCTGAAACACTTGAAATAATAGTTTGACGTTGCGCTATTGTAGTCTGATATTGTGAAATTGAGCTTTTCTGTCCAAAAGCACT
>DATMOG010000011.1:0-9890 GCA_035568375.1 Candidatus Sulfotelmatobacter sp. | reverse complement strand
AATCCTTGATATCGTGTAGCTTGGATAATATATCCCCAGGAATCTTCATATTGATTTGAGAGAGGCCTAAATTTAAGAATAGTCTTTTGAAAAAGTTCTTTATCCTGGGGGGTAATCTGGCTAATTTTCAGCAAAAATTTTGTATAGTATTTTTGACTTGTTTTTTTAGAGAGATATTTATTTGAAGCTATAAGGAATTGTATGTCTTGTTTGTCGTGATATTGCATACGTTGTTTTGACTATAAAAGCGTTTTCCATATAAAATCAAATAGCATTTTTAAATTATTAGAAAGATCATTATTTCGCAAAATTACCCCATGTACATTATCTTTTAAATTAATAATACTTATTTTACCATCATAAATCAATATATCTTGAGCGGTAATCCTCATATTTTTAGGTAGTATTTTATATTGGTATGTAGACCACTTGTCAGCGATAGCAGTTAATTTTTTCGATTGAGGAGAATCTTCAGCAATTTCGTACATTTTAATATGAGGATTACGTTTAAAAGCATTTTCGAAGAGTTTGAAGTTTTCTGGGAAAACTTCATCGATTTCGGTGACATTAACATATGAACGAACTTCATTTGATAACAGTGCATCTTCATAAATTTTTTTAACACCAGCTTTCCCTTTGTAGTATTTTATTTCCGCATCAGTAGAATTATTTCCTTTTGGGAGTGTTGTAGTAAGGATTTTTAAGATCGTGGGGAAACCTTGTTGGACTGCTTTTGCAGAAGCGAGTTTTGCGTCTACGAGTGGCTTTAAATTTTCAGGCTCGTTTGCTGCGACGAGTTTTTTAGAGCCCTTAACTAGTTTCATGAGAAGGCTTTTTTCAACGAGTTGATCAATGTAGAAGTATGTTGTGGTCCGTTTGATATCAATTGTCGCAGCCAAGTCTCGGACGCTGGTTGGTCCGGTCTGGAGAAGAGTCAGGTAAAGTCTTGCTTCAACATCTGATAAGTCAAGCTGTTTAAGATAGTCAACTATTTTATCCATGGTTAATTAATTAACAATTATATCATACCGATATGTGGGTAATTTGACATTCTCATTACTATATCACAAACGTTGTCGATGTGCGACGACATACTTGACAAGTGTTTTTAAATAAGTTACACTTATTACGGATTTTGTTTTAGAGCTCACTAGTACAAAAACCACGCCATGTTGACATTCTGGTCCCGCTTTTAATTTTAGTGGGATCAGGATGTCAAATTTCATGTAGAAATTGGTTGTACGTTTCTAAAAGATATGTTACTATTAAGTAAGTAACACGTAAGAAATATGGGAAATAGCCAGGGCAGAAAGCGCATTATTATCTCGGTTGGGGGTTCATTAATTGTCCCCAATGGAGGTATTGCCACTGACTTTCTTAAGAAGCTTAATGATTTTATCCGTGAAGAACTGGCAAAAGATCCCAAACGCCAGTTTTTTTTGGTTATTGGGGGAGGGGCAACTGCGCGTCGTTATATTGAAGCAGGACGTGAAGTCGTTGGCCATGAATTAACGGCTGAAGATATGGATTGGCTCGGCGTCCATGGGACAACCCTCAATGCTCATCTCGTCCGCACCATCTTCCGAGACATCGCTCATCCTAAAGTTATCCGCCACTATGATATTATCAGAAAAGTGTATGAACCAGTTGTTATTGCCTCAGGTTGGAAGCCTGGGTGGTCGACTGATTATTGTGCGGTCCTTCTCTGTGAAGACTATGGAGTTAAGACTGTCATCAATCTTAGCAATATTGAACAAGTCTACGATAAAAACCCCAAAGAATTCCCCGATGCAAAACCGTTAAGTAAACTTACCTGGGATGAAATGAGAGGTATTGTAGGAGATAATTGGAAGCCAGGTTTGAATGCGCCCTTTGATCCGATAGCAGCTAGAAAAGCACAAGAGTTAGGTGTAAAGGTTGTCGTTATGTCTGGTGCTGATTTTACCAATATTACTAATTATTTCGAAGGTAAGCAATTCAAGGGAACCGTGATTGAATAAGTTTCAATTTCCAGTTTTCAATCTTCATTGCATTTTTAATGCTATAATTTCAAAATAATCAAAACGTAATTTGATTTAAAGTCACATGCATTTAAAACAAGTTTCTCTCCAACATTTTCGCAGTTATTCTAAGGCTCATTTTTCTTTTGATCAGCAGCTTACTGTTATTGTAGGTCCTAATGCAAGCGGGAAGAGCAATCTTGTTGAAGCAATTAGTCTTTTGTCTCTCGGTAAAAGTTTTCGGACGAGTAAAGATAAGCAGCTGATTGCTTTTGGTGCAACTGTTGCTTACGTTTCAGGAGACATAACAGATGAAACGAAGTTAGAAGTAATGCTCTCTGATATGCCTGAGCAAATGCTAAAAAAAAAGTATCTAGTGAATGGCATTCCAAAGCGTCGAGATGGCCTTATAGGAATTTTGCCAATCGTTCTTTTTACCCCTCAGGATTTGACATTGGTTGCAGGACAGCCAGGAGATAAGAGGCGCTTCTTAGATGAAGTCCTAGAGCAAACAGATCCTCAGTACGCTTCATCGCTGCAATTTTATTCAAAAGCACTTCGGCAACGGAATGCGTTGCTTGAATTTATGCAAAAAAGCGGAAGAAGAGATGAGGAGCGATTTGAGTATTGGGATAACTTGCTTATCATCAATGGGAAAGTATTAACCGAAAAACGAGAGGCTTTGATAGACTATATTAATCATAGAGAGAAGAAACTCTTTCCATATAAGCTGGTTTATGATGCTAGTCTTATGTCTCGTGAAAGATTATTGCAATATAAAGATGCAGAAGTTGGAGCGGGGATGACTTTGGTTGGTCCTCAGCGAGATGATATTATTATTCAATCGCCTCATCCAGTATCAAAGGAACTTGAAGATGTAAAATATTTTTGTTCAAGAGGACAACAACGTCTTGTTACTTTAGAACTCAAAAATGCCCAAATTGCTTATTTTAAAGAACAGTTGCAGGTACAGCCACTCCTTATTTTGGATGATATTTTTTCAGAATTGGATAGTGAACATATCACACATGTTTTACAATTAACCTACGATTTTCAAACAATTATTACTACAACACATAAAGAATTTCTTAACGTCGGAGTTGAAGCGGCTGTGATAGAATTAGGGAAGTAACCATGCAAGGATTTAAGCTAGACGAAATTAAAAAGCTATATACACCTCCTTCGGACTCTCATAAGGGACAAAATGGGAAACTGCTGATTATTGGTGGCTCTGCACTTTTCCATGCTGCTTCATTATGGGCGCTTCAGATTGCCAGCAGAGTGGTGGATATGGTGTTCTACTCCTCAGTGCAGGAGAATAATCAAATTGTTTACGAACTCAAAAAAGAATTCCATAATGGCATCGTTGTGTCACGAGATGAGATTGAAAGCTATATTAAGGAAGCTGATGTAGTTTTGATTGGGCCGGGAATGGTAAGAACTGAAATGCAAACGGGGAAGCGAGAGATTGGAAGTGTGTCCGAGATAAATGCATTGGAAAATGAAGGAGAACAAAGTTATTATTTGACGAAGTATTTGCTCGCAAAATATTCACAGAAAAAATGGGTAATTGATGCTGGAGCGTTGCAAATGATGGAGCCGGAATGGCTTTTGCCATTGCAGGGTAATGCTGTGCTAACTCCTCATCCTGTGGAATTTAATAGAATAGAGGCTAAGATTCAAGATCAAGCAGTAAGAACCGAACTTGAAAAAAAATCTTTGGAGGAAAAGGCTCAAGTGTTTGCAAGGGAATTTAACTGCGTGGTTCTGCTCAAAGGTGAAAAGGATACCGTTTGCTCACCAGAACAGTGTGTTTCCATTTCAGGAGGTAACGCTGGTATGACTAAAGGTGGCACAGGCGATGTTTTGGCGGGCTTGGTTGCTGCATTAGCCTGTAAAAATGAATTATTTTTGGCTGCGACTGCTGGGTCTTATTTCAATAAGAAAGCGGGCGAAGCATTATTTGAAAAAGTTGGCTATACATTTAATGCTTCAGATTTAGCTGATGAGATACCTGTAGTGATGAAGAAGATACTTTCTTAACTTATTTTTCGTTCGGTACACATAAAAGTATGTACAATCCAAAATATTCAATTAATAATACCATTCTTAAAAATATCGGCATTATTGAAGCTGCACGGGAAGTTATCGATCACGCGCCACTTTTGCCTTATTATGAGAAAGAGTTTCAGAAGGATGCAATGATTCGAAGTGTTCATCATGGAACACACATTGAAGGAAATGAGCTTAATCTTGACCAGGCGGAAAAGGTGATTGATGGACAAGAAGTCGTTGCTCGGCAGCGGGATATTCAGGAAGTGATTAATTATCGTAAGGTCATGCAATACCTTGGAGAGTTGCAAGGTGAGGTGAAAATTGATGAAGAATTTATTAAGAAGTTGCATGGCATGACAGTTGAGAAGCTCTTGCCTGCTGAAAAGTGTGGTGAGTTTCGTATTACCCAGGTTGTAGTGAAAAATAGTTTGACTGGTGAGGTGACGTTTACACCACCTGTTGCCCTTGTTGTACCTGTTCAGATAAAGGAATTTGTTGGATTTATTAATAACTCAAGTCCTGAGGATATTCATCCTGTATTGAAGAGTGGTATTGTGCATTATGAATTAGTCAGGATTCATCCTTTTATTGATGGTAATGGTCGTGTCTCACGTGCACTTTCAACGTTTATTCTTTTTCAAGAGGGATATGATATTCGTAAGTTTTTTTCTCTTGAAGAATATTTTGATAACGATGCCACTGAGTATTATCGAGCGCTCCAAAGTGTAGGCAAAAATGATGGGGATTTAACGCAATGGCTCGTCTATTTTACTCAGGGATTGGCAATTGAGCTTTCAAAGATTAAAGAGAAGATTGAAAAGATTTCAGTTGATGCGGGGTTAAAGGAGCGGCAGGGTGGTACACCGATTTTGCTTTCTGATAGACAACTGAAGATAATGGAGTATATTCAGAAAGTTGGCTATTTACAAAATAATGGCTTCAAACAGATTTTTCCGATGGTTTCAGAAGATACTGTATTGAACGAATTGAAGTATTTACTTAAGCATGGTTTGATCAAAAAAACAGGAAGCACAAAGGGTGCGAAATACGTAAGGGTATAAAATATCCAAAATGTGATACAGGGTCTTATTAAGAAAAGTTGATATATGAAATTTGCAATACTGGCGACATATTTTGAAAAATTAGAAGGAACACCCTCAAGGTTGGAGTTGATTCAGATTCTTTCTAACCTTTTTAAAACAAGCAATAATCCACAAGAAATTTCTGAAATTTGTTATCTCGTGCAGGGACGTATTGCACCGTTTTATGAGTCGATTGAAATTGGCATGGCGGACAGAATGGTGTCACAATCTATTGCGCAAGCATATGACATAAATAAAGAGAAAGTTTGGCAGCAGTATCAACAAGTTGGAGATATGGGAATGGTTGCTTTACATCTAAACTCAAAACGTAAAAAACAAAATTCAAAATTATCAGTGAAGGATGTTTTTACTCGTTTAAACGAAATTGCTCATACCTCAGGTGAAGGTTCTGTGGAGAAAAAAATTACTGCGTTGGCGAATCTCTTGCAGGCAATAGATGAATTTTCATCAAAATTTTTGGTGAGGATACCTTTAGGGAAACTACGACTTGGCATTGGTGATCCAACAATTCTTGATGCTTTGATAACTGCCAAAGTAGGTGAAAAAACGCAACGAAAAGTGCTTGAAGGAGCATATAATCGCACCTCAGATCTTGGCTATATTGCCAAAAATTTTTGGACGGGAGGTCTAGAATCTGTTAAAGAATTGCCTGTTACTGTTGGGAGGCCAATTAGGTCTGAATTATGCGAACGATTACCTAGTCCCACAAAAGTTATTGAAAAAATGGGGGAAGTAGACGCTCAGTTCAAATATGATGGTTTTCGTGTTCAAATCCACAAAGATGGGAACAATATTCGTATCTTTTCACGTAATTTGGAAGAAACAACCAAGATGTTTCCTGAATTGATTGAAGCGACAAGAAGGCAAATAAAAGCAACGACTGCAATACTTGATGGTGAAGCGATTGCATATAATCCGGCATCAGAAGAATTTTTATCATTTCAAGAGACAACCAAACGTCGTCGTAAACACAATATTGAGGAAACAGCAAAAGAGCTACCGTTGAAGGCATTTATTTTTGATATTTTATATAAAAATAATAAATCACTTCTTGATGAGCCGTTAACGACACGATTAAAACTCATGAAAGAAACAATTGAGACAAATGATGTTCTCATCCCAGCAAAAACACAGAATATATCTGATCCGAAGAAATTAATGTTTCTTCTAGAAGAGGCTATTAGTAACGGTTTGGAGGGGCTGGTAGTGAAGAAATTGAATTCCCCTTATGAAGCAGGCGGTCGAAATTTTAATTGGGTCAAGCTTAAAAGACACTCAAATGGTGAACTCAACGACACGATTGATTGTGTGATTTTGGGATATATTTACGGAAAAGGAAAGCGTGCAGCATTTGGTGCAGGAGCACTGCTTGTTGGTCTTTATGATGCAAAAAGAGATGTCTTTGTTACTGTAACAAGAATTGGGACTGGTCTTTCTGATGATGAGTGGCGAAGTATTAAGGAAAAGGCAAAAGGGTTAGAGGTAGATCATAAGCCGGCTCGTGTTGAATCATTTATTACGCCAAGTGTCTGGGTGAAACCTGAACTAGTGATTGAAGTTTTGGCAGATGAAATAACGCGTAGCCCATTACATACGGCAGGTGCTATCTTTAATAATGGAGTGAAAGAACCCGGGTATGCCTTACGATTTCCACGGCTTGTTTCGTTTCGTGAAAAAGATAAAAAGGCAGAAGATGCAACGACAGTTGATGAATTGATAGAAATGTATCAAGACCAAGGGAGGAAATAATTGCTATGTATTATGTTGCGGATCTGCATCTCCATTCAAAATATTCTCGTGCAGTATCACCTCAGATGACATTGCCAGTAATGGCAGCCTATGCTAGGCAAAAGGGTATCGATATCTTGACTACTGCTGATTTTACCCATCCTATGTGGTTTAAGGAAATAAAAAATCAACTTGAAGAGAGTGCCGAAGGATTATATCGAATAAAAGATAAGGAAAAAAAGGCGAAAGCAATTTCTTTTATGCTTTCCACTGAGATCTCAAGTATTTATAAACAAGGCGAAAAATTACGTCGTATTCATAATCTTATTTTTGTACCTACTTTTTCTACAGCTGAAAAATTTACCCAAGCGCTTGTTACTCGTGGATGTAATCTCAATGCTGATGGCAGACCAATTGTTGGATTGTCTTCTGAAAATATGCTTGAGTTGCTTCTTTCAATCGATGATCGGTCATTTCTTATTCCATGCCATATCTGGACACCTCATTTTGGGGTGTATGGGTCAGCAAGCGGTTTTAATTCGTTGGAAGAAGCATTTGGTAAAATGGCTGATTATATTTATGGTATTGAGACAGGATTATCGAGTGATCCGGATATGAATTGGCAGATAAATGAATTGATGGATAGGGCAATTCTTTCTTTCTCAGACGCACATAGTCCGGCAAAAATGGTACGTGAAGCAACAGTATTTGATCTAGAAGAGGCGACATATGAAAATCTGCGACAGGCGATTATGCGATTAAAGAAAAAGCTGTCGACCCCTAATAAAATTGCTTATACCCTTGAATTTTATCCTGAAGAAGGGAAATATCACTTCTCAGGTCATCGCAATTGTAAAGTATCTGTGGGTCCAGATGAAATCCGTATAGGAGGAACAACATGTCCTATCTGTCATCGGCGAATGACAGAGGGTGTTTTATATCGCGTGCAGGAATTATCAGATAAATCATTATTCAATCGAGCAACGACAAAAGTAAATGCGGCAGGTGTCAAATGGGTTTTTGATAAAAAGCATATCCAGCCACCATATGTGAAGCTTGTACCGCTTTTAGAAATTGCTGCTGAATCATTGAGATCAACCGTTGCGAGCCAGAAATCAAAGGATCTGTATGCAAAGCTATGCAGTGAGCTGGAATCTGAGCTCAATGTCTTGCTTACTGCGTCAATTCAAGATATTGAAAGAATCGGCGGTATGAAGGTAGCCCAAGGGGTCATCAAAGTTCGTGAAGGAGCGATTGCTATTGAACCAGGTTATGATGGAGAATATGGTAAAGTGGCAATTTGGGAGGAAGAAGAATTGAAACAACTTCAGGATATCCCTCAATTAAAGCTAGATTTTTAGAAGTTTCTCTCTCAACTTTGCAAATAATGTGTCTTGGAAGCGATCATAGTCCAACTTACGCCGTTACAAAAGATGTACTGTAGTTTGAATAATAAACAATATCACTTGTGTAAGTTATAAAAGAGCATTATTTAGGATATTAGATCTTACTAGTCTTTAACAAAAATATGCTATAGTAGAGGTCATGAAACTGATTATTGGACTAGGTAATCCGGGTGAGAAATATGAGAGCACCCGGCATAATCTCGGTTTTTTTGTAGTCGATCATCTCCTTAAGGATATTGGCACTAGTAAAATCGTCTGGAATCATACAAGTAAATTTAAAAGCGATATCGCAACTTTCCTTCTTACTGCAAAAGACGGTCAAAAAGAAAAAGTATTGATTGCCAAACCGCAAACCTACATGAATAATTCAGGAGTAGCAGTACAGCTTTTGATGGGTTTTTATAAGATTGAGCCTTATGATTTATGGGTGGTCTATGATGAATTAGATTTGCCTTTGGGAAGCATTAAAATTAGGTTTGGTGGCGCAGCTGCCGGGCACCATGGGGTTGAATCGATTATGAGCACAATTGGGACAGATGCCTTCTGGCGTTTCAGATTGGGTATAGGTGTAATACATGATAAGTTTCATCTTGTCGGAAAGCATGACTTTCGCGACGCAAAAGATTATGTTCTTGATAATTTTCATTTAAGTGAAGCAGGGAAGGCTCGTGAATTGATTAAAAAGAGCACAGAAGCCATTCAAACAGCATTAGAAAAAGGTTTAGATACAGCGATGAATAGGTTTAACACAAAATAAACGAGATAGAACGTATATGCAATCGATTAAGAGTGTACTTACAAAATTTAATCCCACTACAGATAAGTACATATCACGCGAGTTTCAGACATTCGGCCTGCATCTTGCAGAGTCATTGAATGATTATAAGCATAAAAGTCTTTATATCAAATTAGCGAAAACTGTTCATCGATCAATTCTTGAGGAAGCTCTCAGTTTTTCAATCGATAGTAATGCTACAAATAAAGGAGCGCTTTTTATGTGGAAGTTGAAAGAACTGCGAAAAGGAAATAAAAAATCATCGAGCTTCTAGTTTTTTTAAGTATAGTTATGAAGCAGGCACATGCATTTATTTCAGGAGTTGTACAAGGTGTAGGGTATCGGCAATTTGTCAAAGTTAACGCTAGTCAATTCGGATTGACAGGGTGGATACGCAATACGGAAGATGAAGGTGTCGAGGCTGTTTTTTGTGGTGAAGAAGAGAAGATTGAGCAAATGATAGCGTTATGTAGAAAAGGTCCTTTTCTTGCTGAAGTAAAACATTTGGGATTTGAATGGGAAGATCCTGAAATATTTTTAAATTTTCAAATTATATAATTTACCCTTTCTTACGGTCTTGCCGCAGGGTTCTTGATTCAAAACATTATGGCAAATCGAGATGGACCTCTCTCTTTTCTCAAATATCGTATGATTTTTAATTGAGGCAAGTATTTTCTATAAGTACGACTTACGCATTTTGACAAGATATAGGGTTTCGGTGTAAATTAAATGTCCATGAATAAAAGATGGACAAAAGATTTGTATTGCCAATTTTTGTTAGCCTCACAAAGGAATTTTACAGCAACACAAGCAGCAGACCTCA
>DATMOG010000010.1:0-15625 GCA_035568375.1 Candidatus Sulfotelmatobacter sp. | reverse complement strand
TGAAAAAGTAGAAGACATAAAGCAATCAGATAAACTTGTCAAGCTCATAGTAAACTTTGGTGATTTTACAAGAACGATTCTTGTTGGTATGAAGAAGGAGCGAGAAAATACACAAGAGGTTGAAGGTAAACAAGCGCTCTTTATTGTAAATCTAGAACCACGAAAAATGATGGGTGAAATGTCCGAAGGGATGCTTTTTGATATTGGTTATGCGAATGGAATTACTCCTGTTCTTGCCGTTCCAGAAAAAGAAGTACCCAATGGGGTAAATGCAGGATAAAACTTACCTCATGGGATTAAAAAATTGGTCAATAAATTAAAATAATTCCAAAAATAAGAGTAATAGCTAATACTACCTTTTTTAATAAGTCTTCTTTTTTTATCTTTTCATTAAAGATATGTGGAAGAAGTAATGTAAGTAACCAACCAAATAATATGCCAAACAATACCTGTGAAATCCCTACAACACTCACTAATGCCACTGGTCCAATAGAATAAGCAAAATAGGCGTTTCTTACATGTCTATAAAAGAAAGAGTTTGTGCCAGAAAATAATATATTTTGCGATAGTACATCAGATTTAGAAATGGGAAAGAGTTATAAAAACGAGATAAATCATTTGCGTTTATTTATTTTGGTGAAGTATATATATTCTCTGAAGCAAGATGCAATTTTCCGATAGCGATTATAAAGAAATATAGGAACTTGAGAATATCATGACAGATATGTTTTACAAGTTATTTTCTCGTTATTGTATATTGGTCAGGATAATAAAGGAAAAATGCAGGTGAATCTTCCAGTAAAAATTTTTGAAAATCAGCATAAATTTGTTTGCGTTTATTGATAGCAATCGTTTTTCTTCCATCCTCAAGCAATTTATCAATACGCAAATTTTTATAGTGAGTAATATTGTTAGGTCCATCAGAGTGCCATAAGGTATATTGATCGGGATCACTCGGAATATTAAATTCTCCCAGAAAAATTTGATAATTGTTTGGCATACTATTAGTTTCTTCAATCTTCGTGGTAATACCTAGATTTTTCCATGCTGCTGCTATTGCTTCGGCTACTGGTCTATATTTTTTAAATGTTTTAATTGTAAGTGAGGATGGTGGTTTTATCTCTCCGCTGAGACTTGATGTTGAATCGGGAAGTAAGAGTATCTTTGCATGGGCTAAGTCTTGGGTTCTACGGTCAAGTTGGCCATTATAGTAATGTGAGAGAGGGGAATACGGTAGGTATGCGCTTTTTCCTTCAGGAAAGTTATTAGGCACTGCATATGTCAGTGCCAAACGCGTTTTTTTATTAGATAGATCTCCATCGTTATTATTAAAAAATAATGTTACTAGCTGTGAATAATTCGATTTCTTTGTTATTTTGGTATTAGAAAATTTTTGTAAATTTATATTATTTTGAACTATATTATTGATATCTGCAATTTCTGAAACTTCACCAAGAAGATACGCCATCATAAGTGCGTTCTCTGTTGGATAAAAATCATAGTTTATAATGTCATCGCCATTTTTTGTTGCAACCAGTGTCAAAGATTGAACAAAATTATCAATAGTATCTATCTTTTGCAAGTGATAATTGCCAACACCACTAAATCCTCTATCGAAAATAGGCTTCGATACTGTTACAAGAAAGGGTGCATAAGCATCTTTAAGCTTGTATACAATTGTAAATTTATCAGGTGATGATTGTGACACATCTGAAAAATTATAATTGACTGTTATTGCATTTACTTCTTGCCCATCATAAAAATGTAAATTTTGCTTAAGGTGAAAACGATATGTTTTTCCATTATCTAAAACATCCCAAGAAGAAGCTAAACCAGGTTGAATTGTTCCATCAGGAGCAATTGTTGTTAGACCATAAGACATTTTGTTTGTTATTTCGATAGGAAGAGAATCTACTGTGTAGGCTCCTGCAAGACCAATTGTTTCTGTACGAGTGAAAGGAATAATGTGTGAATAATATTTTTCGACAAAAAGCATGGCAAAAAAAACAAAAAGTCCAAAAAGAAAGGAAAAGAAAATAGTTTTACCAGATTTCTTTATATATGCCTTTATTAACCAAAATATAAGTCTTTTACGAATAACTGCCATATTTAATTATTAAATCAGAAATTATGAAGTGTGCATTATGATGATTTATCCTAATTCTTATTCATAATGCTATTTATTTTATTTTTGGAGAAATAAATGAATAAGTGAGAGGATTGCAAGAATAGATGAAAGAGCTATTGTTGTAATGATAAGAAATTTTTGTGCACTTCGCTTACTTCGATATGCTTCTCCGCCAGCACCAAAAACTGGTGAGAGTCCCGTTCCTGGAGCTTGTAAGAGAACAGCTGCTATTAAAAGAGTTGAGATCACTATTTGTAAAATTGTTATTACCATATCGCCAATTATATATGTTTTACTACTTCAGATGCAAGCTTTTTCGAATCGTGATAAAGGGGAAATGCTTGATTAACGAGATTGCTTTTGATAAGTTTAAAAGCTTTTGTGTGTCTTGTTAAAGTGTCACCGAGTGGTATATAGTGATAATCATATTGTTTGGGAATTGGCGTTTGTGTATTATTGTTTGCAATAATTAAGTCAAATGGGAAAGTTCCAAGGTGCTCTTCAAATGCATTGACAAAATCATCTAAAGTAAATCCTTTTGTTTCAAATGGCTTATTTGCGATATTAAGAATAAAAATTTTTTTTGCTTTACTCTTAAAAAGGGCCTCTTTAATTTGAGGAATAACGAGTACTGGTAATTGATTTGTATAAAGATCACCAGGCCCACTAATAATAACATCAGCATTAAGTAGAGATAAAATAACTTGTGGATTTACTTTTGGTTCTTTTGGCTTGATAAATATTTTTTTTAATCCATGTGGTTCACTATAAAGTGCCAGATCAAGCGTTGTTTCGCTATGTACCCGTCTGCCATCTTTCGTAGTTGCGCTTAAATGGGTTCTTTCATCACTTGCTGGGAAGATATCTGCTGTAACACTAAACATTTTTTTTACAACATCAATTGCTCGATAAAAATTTTTGGTCCTTTGAATCTCGGCAAGCATCAGGAGATTACCAAATTTTTGATCACCTATTGATGTGTTTTCTTTTGCAGGACCTGTAAAACGATATGTTAACAAGTCTGTAAGCTCTTTTTGATCTTCAGGGATAAGAGCCGCAATACATGAAATAATATCTCCAGGTGGCATGATTTTATATGCTTTGCGTAATCTACCTGATGAACCACCATCATCAGCCATTGATGTGACAACTCCAAGATGAATAGGATATTTTTTTAGTCCTCGCAAAAGGTTACTTGTTCCAACCCCTCCGCCGAGACAGATAACACGCTTTTGTTTTGTATGCATATAGTTATTTTTACTTATCCATCAGCCAACGCATTCCTGAATTAATACAAGAAAGGATAAATGCTGAGTAAACATAGGCAAAGAAAGTATTAAAAGGCATTACAGGAGTAATAAATCCATAAAAATGAGCTCTTGGGTAGGTAAAGGGTTGAACAGTAATGTTTGGCACAAGAATAGTAAGCAAATAAAGAATAAATGCATTTATAATGATCGAAAAAAGCCCAAGTGTAAGCATATTCACTGGAAAACTTATGATATTAAGAATTGGTTTTAAAACTAGAAACATTATTGCGAGAACGAGAGATCCGACAAGAAGTGTCATAAATCCTCCATCAATAGTAAATCCAGGAACAAGTTGAGGAATGAAATATAATGCCAAGAGATAAATGCCAATAGAGCGCAGAATAGATCTCATAGGTAGATACATTGTTATTTTATCATAGAAGTACATCTCTTGCATTTAAGAAATGGCAAGAGTATTATGTTACCATAATGAATACCATTCAATGTCCGCATTGTAAAAAACAAGTTGAACTTTCCGAGGCAATTATTCATGAATTTCAGACAAAAATACGGGAAGAAGAGAAAAAAAACTTAAAAATTCAGTTTGAAAAACAAAAAGTAGAAGAACAAGCGGAGCAAGAGAAACGTTTAAGACTCGAATTTGAACAACAAAATAAAGATCAATTGCGAGAATTGGAAGAGCGAAAAAAAAGTGAAGCGAATGCTACAAAAAGAGAGAAGGAATTATTAGAACAACTTGCGAGAGAAAAAGAGGAGCGTGAGAGAGCTGAAGAAAAAATAAAAGGAGAAGCACGGAAAAAAGTTGAAGAAGAAGTAGAGTTAAAATTAAAACAAAAAGATTTACAACTCGAACAAGCACGAAAAGCTAATCAAGATTTACAACGAAAACTCGAACAAGGATCACAACAACTACAAGGAGAAGCATTAGAACTAAATCTTGAGGAAAAGCTCAAAGCAGCGTTCCCAACTGATGAGTTTCTTCCTGTTCCTAAAGGTGTTGAAGGCGGAGATATTTGGCAAAAGATTAAATTCAGAGATAAGGTTGTTGGTACTATCTTATGGGAAACTAAACAAACAAAAGCATGGAGTAAAGGATGGTTGATAAAATTAAAAGAGGATGTTGTCAAAATAAATGCGACAGAGGCAATTCTCGTATCGCAGGTATTACCTACTGATTCTTCACATTTTGATAGAAAGGACGGCGTTTGGATTACTACATATGAACATGCAATTAGTATCTGTCGATATGTACGGTTTTTGATAACGACAGTTAATTCAATCAAATCTTCGACTGATCACACAGAAGAAGAATGGGGGCAAATTCGAGATTATATGATGAGTGAATCATTCAAAAATCGTATGCAGTCGCATTTTGATAATATTCGTTTATTACGAACGCTTTTAGATGCAGAAAAGCGTTCAACAATTATAAAATGGAAAAAACAGGAATCGATTATTGAGAAAATGGATCGAAATACGATAAGTTTTTATGGAGAATTAAAAACGATCGTTGTCAATTTACCTGAATTGAATGGAGTTGAGACATTCATGATTGAAGATGAAAAGGATACAACAAACGAAGCCGACTTTTGAATATGAATCAAAACTTTGGGATCAGGGATTTCAATTCATCGCAGGTGTCGATGAAGTTGGCCGTGGTTGTTTTGCCGGACCTGTTGTAGCGGCAGCGGTGATTCTCCCTTCCAATTTTTCTATCACTAATAAAATAGACGATTCCAAAAAATTATCTTCTAAAGTAAGAAAAGAATTAGCAGTGATTATTAAAGAATATGCTATTGCATATTCGATTGCTGAAGTTTCAGTTTCAATTATTAATCAAATCGGCATCGGCAAGGCAACACAGAAAGCGTTTCGAAAAACCATTAAAGAGTTATCCACTAAGCCTGATTTTATTCTGATTGATGCATTTTATATAGAAAATCTTACTCGAAAAAATCAAAAACCTATTGTTCACGGAGATGGAAAGAGTATTTCAATTGCTGCAGCATCAATTCTTGCCAAAGTTTATCGTGATGAACTAATGCAAAGAATACATCAGCAGTATGTTGCGTATGATTTTTTTACTAATAAAGGTTATGGAACAAAAAAACATCGTGAAGCAATTGCTCAGTATGGTTTGTGTGAATTACATAGAACATCTTTTGATTTAGAGAAATTTCTTTAGTTTATTGAAGATTGATAAAACATTTTTTTATACCAAAAGCAACTCTTCTCGAGTTGCTTATTGGCGAATGTCTATATCCTTAGTGTTATTCTGCCGGAGTTGCTTTCACTCCATTGATATACACATTGGCACCTCGTTGTTGAATCTGAGGTACTCCTGTTGAGAGATCAACTCCTGCTGGAACGGCATAATTTTTACCGTTGACTGTAATAGTCTGAGTTTTCCCTCCATCATTCATCTGAATTTGTACCCGCATAGGTCCATTTTTTGCATCAGATGAGCTAATTCCGCTTTCTTGTGGTTTAGCTGAATTGTATTTCATTGTACCAAAGAATGCATTTCCTCCATTTCCACCTTGATCATGAACAGTCATGTTCATTTCACCATTTTTACCTGTTGAAAATGCAAATACGGGAAAATTATTCTGATCAATGCCTACGACAACTTTTTGTCCATTTGCATCTGTGAATGCCAGGAATTTTAAGGAATGCATATCCAATATTTCCGTGTCTGGATGTGGTGGCAACGCTCCAAGTGTTGCATTACTACTTTGTGTACTGTATCCCATTTTTATCATAGGATATTCATTAACAAATTGATCGTAAGTAAGTGCTTTAAGATCCTTTGCATTTTTTGCTTCTTGCAATAATTCGCTTGGATCCATGTGCACTTTTTGTTTCAAGATATCCAATTGTCCTGGTGTTAAATTTACTACCTTCTGATAACTTTGTTGTGCTAGCTGTTCTGCATAGGCTGTTGTATTTTTCGGTAGTAATGCATTTATTGAAACAAAAATAACTGCAACAACCGTAAAAGCAATACCTGCTGTTGCAATTTTATTTTTTAACATTATATTTTCACCTCCTTTCAAAAAGAATATAAATATATTAGGTTGTTTTTCCCAATAAGGTGAAGTAAGAAGACTCTTTCTAAGTGCATGACGATGCTGTTGTAGATCGATTTGTTTCACTTCTGTATTTTCAATAGTACTTATGTTTAGTTTTTGTTTTTTCATATGCTTCTACTCTAATAATGCAAATGTACAAAAAATGTTGCACTGGTAAATATTTTTATTTACTATTTTCATTTTCTTCTTCCATTTTTTTACGCAATTTGTCTTTTCCACGTGAAAGCAAAGATTTAATTGTATTAAGATTTTTCCCTGTTATTTCACTGATTTCATTGAGATTTTTCTCTTCGAAATAGCGCAAAACGAGTATCTCCTGGTAAAGTAATGGGAGTTTAATTAATTGTTTTTGTATATCTCTAAATTGAACATTACGTGAAAGTTCTTCTTCAACTGCAATATATTCTTCCTCTATATTTGTTGTATCAGGAATTTCAAAATAACTATGTTCAAATAGAAATTCAAGTGAAAAAAATTTTCGTTCTTTTTTTCGGTAATACATCTTGATTTCATTATTTGCAATTTTATATAGCCATGATAAAAAAGAGATATTGCGCCATGAAAAGGTGTGTAATTTAGTCATTCCTTTAAAGAATACTTCAGATGTGATATCTGCAGCTACATCAGATCGTTGCAAACGATGGAGAAGATAGTTTGAAATCTTTGGGTAATATGCATCGTATAATTTGCCAAAAGCAAGAGGATCATCTTTTGCACATTCAATGAGCTGTTTTTCTTCTATTAAATCCATATACATATAATGCAGTAGAAGGCATTATACATTACTAATGCATGAGAAGAGAAAAAGTTGCAAATTAGTTTATGCGAAAAACAAAAACAGCTCTGAGTGGAATTGCCCATGCAGTGTTTGAGAAGATTACATGTTCAGTACTACTTTCAAAATCAGTTCGAAAAACAACAGTGGAAACCATCTTGGCAAATGCCTTAGCTTTTTTAATGTCACCTGTTGCATGGTAGCCATTCTTTGCAATTTCTCTATTATGTAGTGCATGTTTCCAGATTTTTGCAAAATTTTTTGACTGATAATTTTTTTGATATGTCTTAAACATTTTTTATGCCTCCTTCTATATGCAGTATAGTTATCTTAAATGATAGTTCTTGATATTAAATTTATAAAATGATGACAAAATGTAAAAAGAGATATTTTTTCGTTTTTTTGTAATGTTATTGTAAAGTTTATATCAAGCTCAGATTGGCTTTAGAACTTATAATGAGGATCGTAATGAGATCACTTGTAGAGTAATAAATAAAGTACTGTATAAACAATTATGATTATTTACAAGTGTTATTACCTAAAGGAGCTATATTATGGCAGGAGAACGAGCATCAGTAATAGTAGCACCAGTCCGCATTAGCAGTAGGGTGCCTACTCTAGGGAGAGTTGAAGGAGTGAGATCTGGTATTTCAACATTATCTCAATCTACTGTGGGATCATCTGGACTGAATGGTTTGAAATTACATACTGTTATTCCACAACGAAGACCAGGGTTATTTAATAATCTTAAAGAATTTAATGTTTCTCCTATTTCATCAACAAGAGAGGGATCTGCTCCAGTTAGATCATCTTTTGGACAAAATGATTCTATAAATAATAAAACGACAGCAAACTCTTTGGAACAAAATGTAACACAACCGAGGCACTCTTTATCTACAGATAGTCAAGTACGAATGTCCCCTCAGGAAGGAAGAACCTTACTAGGACAAGTATATACTCCAAAACCTGAAAGAGTCAGAAGTTTTGATGTTCGCAATATTGGTATTATTTCTAGGAATATTGATAGTCGTGTACGGCAACAAGTGAGTATAAAACCTGCTCTCTCAGAAACTATAAAGGTACCAAACGGTAGAGTCAGCAGTATTGAGATAAAAAATAACATATTGAATGAATTAAATACTTTGCAATCACGAAGATTGCCTGTTAGCAATCCTACAAGAAAAAGAGAACCAACCATTGGTAATTTGAGTAATACAAATAAAGATAAAAGAAATAGCACTGCTCTCACAGTTGATCGACAAGTTAAAACAACAGGAGCGAAATATGGTGATTTGTTGAAAGAAAGAGTAATAAAGGTAATAAAAATTCAATACGGAGGTTCAAGTGACTCTGATATCCCTGAAATTTCTCACACTCCGCGTAATGATGATAATTTTACACAGAGATTGTTAAAGATTTGGTTTTATAATGGCAGCGAACAGAAGCCAGCATGGGATCGCCTTGTAATTATAAAAGATTCAAAATTGCTTGACACCATGGAGAAACATTTAAGGGGAGAAATAAATACTCCAACATTATGGAAAACAACAGCTGCTATGAGGGCTATGGTTAAAACTTTTTGGTCTAGTGGTGTAATTGATTTAACAGTATTATTTTCTGAATTAGAAAAAAAGAAAAAAAGACGAATATTAGTTAGGGAACCCATCATAAATCCAAAATCAATAACCCAACCGGATATAAAAATAGCAGAATTTGCAGTGCAATCAGAAAAAAGATTCTTGCAAGCCACAGCTACTTTTGTACAACCGGAAACAATTATGCAATCTGTTGCAAAGAAATCGTACATTACTGTTGGGACCGAAGTTGCTTTGTTAAATTCCCGTACGAATTCACAGGAAAAAGCACAATCATTAGATGCACCTGACAACAATTCATTGGGAGGTACTATTGTTAATTTTAAAGAGCCACATTTTGGAATAGATGCAGATGCACAGTTAAATAGAGATTATGTTGCAAATGCAGCAATTAATGAAGTAGCAGTAGAAGAGGATGGATTAATCACCGGTTATGCTATTGCGGGCAGGATGGCTCATGCGACAGATGGTGTGCTAAGCGGTTTGCTAAAATCATTTGGTGTGAAAATTGATAGATCATATGAAGCTCTGAAACATTTTATTGGGCGCAATGGAAAAATATTTAAAAAAGATGCAAGAAAAATTGTAAAAGAGGGTATAAAAGAATTTCCTGCAGTAGTATTGGGAGAGGGGCATAAAGTCAGTGAAGAGCAAGTACGAATAGTGATTGATGGGTTAAATAAAAAAGAGTTAGATTTGGCCGCTTAATATCATTATTCTGCAGTTAGTTCTAATATCTCAAGGAAGGTTTTGTCATTTTCCGTTTTCATTATTCCTTTTACCTTACAAAATCCATCTTTTGCATCTTTTTTAGCGTAGTGTGCGTTTATCGCGCCATTGTCATCTGTTAATAATAACCACATGCCTGTGTCTGTCTCATCAGAACCTTTTGTTTTGACATAACAATCTTTTTCTACAATGCTACTATTAGCAGGAGGAGGAGATTGTTTTGTTTGAACTATTTGTTCCGCAGGTGTAGGGATCGCTGTTGTAGTAGCATCTTCGACAGCCTGTTCTGTCGACTTCTCTTGTCCTTCCTGTATTTCTTCAGGTGTTTCTGGCGTTTCTGTTTCTTCAGATGAAGGCTCACCAGTTGGTGATAGATGAATAAGAGTATTTATTAAATTATGTATCTTTTCGTTTTTGAAATAGAGGACTATGCCGATAGCTCCAATTATGATAATAAATAAGAGGAACAGTATAAACCCAATAATAGGATTGCCACCTGAGGGTGGGGTAACTGTTGATGCAGTTGGTGATGTAGTTATTTGTTTATTTTTTGTAGGAATTGGCGTCGTAGGGTTTTTCAGTCGAGTAACTCGATATGGAATCATTGGTGACGGTGACAATTTGGGTGCAGCAACACCTTCTTGAGAGAGTACATCGAGTGATCTTAGTAGAATATTATAATCCACACCGTCAATAACCCCATCATCATTAAAATCTCCATAATTTTTTCCTTTGCAGAAGGTTGATGTATTTTTTGAACCATAACAATTAATAAAAGCATTGTAATCGCTCACATCAATAGAATTGTCACCCTGATTGGGGATTGTATCTCCCATAAGCACTGTTTGTAGTGGTATTTGTATTGTGTCATTACCTTTTGCTAGTGAAAAAATTTCGCCTCCAATATCAGTTTGGCTTTGCTTGATCAATGTTCTTAAAGATAAATTTGTTCGGAAAGCTATTTGATAATTGCCATCTTTTACGTCACTGCCAAGGTCAAAAATAGGACTGACAAAGCTCGTATAAGTTGAGCTATACGGATTGGAATCAAAGGTTGCTGTTCCTTGGATTGTATACAGCGGCTTAACCGTATGATTGAGAGAGTTAACATCAGGAGAAAAAAGAAAAACAGTGAGTGTTCGTTTGAAATGAAGCGGCTTCATAACACTACTACCACTGCCTATTCCTGGTACCGAAAAAGCAAGATAAATACTCGGTCCGAGAGGAGCAGACGATGGCTGAATAGAAGGAGTAGATGGAACTATTTGTATTGAAGGAGTCGGCGTATTAATGTTGAGTATATTGAGGGTAGTATCTGATTTATTTGCAGCGTGACTAGCAAATTGATAGGCATATAACATGACAGCATTGGCTATAATAAGAATTGCCCAGATATGAATTCCATATTGAGTAAATAGTTGAAAAATTTGTTTTTTTGATCGTTTGTTTCTTGCCATACGTAAAATGTTAATTCCCATGAAGCACTTCAAAACTTTGCAGTAATAAATTATAATCAGTGACATCTGTTTTTCCATCATCATTAAAATCTATTGCTGATGCATTTGCACAAGTGGGAATGCTTTGGAAACAAGGGAGCACAAGATTATAATCTTCAATATCAAGTACATTATCTCCATTCATATCTCCCTGATAGAGAGTTACGGGGGGAACAAGGTTTACTTGTCCAATTAAAAGTGTTTGGAACTCAGGTTTAGCAAGAACTTGTAGCGTATTATCACCGGCAAGTTTTATAAAATAAGATCCCTGTGCAAGTTTACCAAGATGTATAACTCCTGTAAAATAGTTATTACCGTCATAGGCAAGATAGGCATTACCTGTTGTTACAGGCGAAGTTCCTGTATCATAGACATAAGCTGTTATGTGACGTGTGCGATGTAGTGGATTAGGATTACCACCTTGTCCGATACCAAATATTTTTACTTGGATAGTAATTAGCATATCCGCTGTAATTGGCGCGGGTGTGGGTGTTGGCTGATCAGGATTTTGCGAAACAGTAGGGCCGGAGGATATAATTGGAGTAGTATTTGAGTCTGTCGGATTTAGTGTTACTGTTTCTGAAGGAGTCAATGTTGGATTATCTGCTATTGTCGTAGGCGTCGGTGCTGTTGAGCTAACTCCAAAATCCACTGTCCAAAAGACATTTCTTGCTGAATTGGTTTCCAAAGCAACACCTGCTATGTTGTAATTTTTACTTAAAAGAATTTGATTATGTGGAGGATCATTTTTCCAAGCTAGGAAGACAATATTGGGATTTGTAGTCCCATTTGCAATAGTTTCTCCATATCCGTTGCTAATGTCATATCCGCAGTTTATTAGTCGTATATCGGGTGTGCGACCTAGAGAATCGGTGTGACTAAGCTTATTATGCATTAACATATCCAAACTTTGCCATTCTGCTGATTGTTTAAGAGTGTTATTCCAAACGAGATGATTTAGATTATTTTGGACACGATATTGATTAATTAATCCAAAGAGTGTCTGTTCTTGAGCCTTAATGGTAAGCTGATTTGTTGAGATAGTACAATTGGTTGTTGTATTTGCTGCATGTGAATTAAGTTCCTGATTTGTTTGTGACTGGTTGACAGTAGTAAATATACCTATTGTGAGAAACACAATAAGTAACAGTGGATAAATAATATGATATTGTGATGCAAATATTTTTTTCTGCAGCATAGAATAGAAAATGGATACTAGTACTCCTTATTTCATACTATATGTTTTATGGAACAGACGCAAGAGATTCTATAGGCATGACAGAACGAATGAATTTTGTTACAATATCACCATCTAGTTGCGAAATCTAGATTACTGGGCCCGTAGCTCAATGGCAGAGCAATTCCCTCTTAAGGAATTGGTTGGAGGTTCGAATCCTCTCGGGCTCACATACCTATGGTTTGCTATAGATTTCTTCGGATTATAACTTCTGATATAATCATTCCATGATCAATAATAAAAAAATTGGAATTATTGGTGGAGTTGGTCCTCAATCAACAGATTTTATATACGAAAAAATAATTCAAATCTCCCAGAGTAAATATCACGCTAAAGATAATGCAGACTATCCTAGATTAGTAATTGAGTCTGTCCCTGTACCTGACTTTATCTCAAATAAAGATAGCATTAATAAAGCAAAAGAAATGCTAATACAAGCCACAAAATCTTTAGCAAATGCAGGAGCAACTAGGCTTTGTATAGGAAGTAATACTGTTCACATTTTACTTGATGAACTAAAACAAAATACGGATGTGCCTTTTATATCTATGATTGAACTTGTTGCTGATAAATGTTCCAAGAATGATTGTAAAAAGGTCGGAATACTTGGTACGCCAGTGTTAATAAATTCTGACCTTTACAATAAAAAATTAGAAGATCATAAAATTGAAGCGATTATACCCTCTATGAAACAATTGGAAGTAGTTGAAAACATAATAAGAGGTGTTATTGCTGGAACTGGTAGCGGAGAATATAAAAATGCTTATATTGAAGTTCTCAATGACCTTTTTAACAGAGGTGCTGATGCCATAATATTGGGATGTACTGAACTTCCTCTTGCAGTAAACTACGAAGCTCTTGGTAATAGAACTATTAACTCTGATGAGATTCTGGCAGAAGGTATTGTTGATTATTATTATTCAGAAGAGTTGAATGGGTAATACTCTGTTTATATAGTTTAAGCATATATCGGAATTTGTATTTGATGCTGTTGGAAAGTTGCATAGATTTCTCTCAAAATGATCGTATAGGTGTTCCACATTACGTAGATTCAGTTCACTAAATCGGCATTTTCGTATTTCAATGCTTTGATTTTATTCTTCTTTGGTAATTCTTAAAAACTAAGCAACTTTAAATAGAACGCATTTTGCTTACTTTTTATATGACTATTTCAAATTATGCTTTTACTTGAGACACTTCGTGCGTAAATAGCTTATCCGCACTTGCTATTCAATTACAAGTGTAGTAGCATACGATTTATGAATATTAAAAAAGATACTATTTTACAAGCGCTTAATTGGCGTTATGCAACCCAGGTTTTTGATAAAACGAAACCTCTCGATTCTGAAATTTTGACAACTATATTAGAGAGTGCACGTCTTGCACCAAGTTCTTTTGGTATTGAACCTTGGAAATTTATTGTTGTTGAAAATTCTGATACTCGAGCAAAGCTGCAAGTAGCAGGGTATGGTCAACCTAAGATTACTGATGCCCCTGTATTAGTAGTCATTGCCTATAGAACGGATGTTAAAGAAAATATTAGTAGAGAATTAATAGAAAGAGTATCAAAAACAAATAAAACGGAGGCAGCAGCATTTGATGTACTGAAGCAAATGGTTGATAGTACAATAAATAGTCGATCAGAAAATGATCTAAATACATGGTCAAAAGCGCAAGCATATATTCCACTTGGTATCATGATAGAAACAGCAGCTTTACTTGGTATCGATAGTGGACCTATGGAAGGATTCGATCCACATAGTGTTGATGAAATATTGGGACTCAAAGAAAAACATCTTCATGCTACTTCAATGATTACATTTGGATATAGAGGGGATGATCCAGCAACAAAAAAACCCAAAGTCAGACGCGATTTTAATGAGGTTGTCGAATTTATAAAATAAGTTTATTTTTTTCTTCGTTATTACTCCAAAATGTTTCCTTAAATAGTTAATTGTATTTTTGAAGGGATTGTGCTGATTTTTGATAAGCTAACTCAGGATATTTAATACTCTTATTAAGTTGAGGCATAAAAAGTCAAAATCATCCAGGTTACTTTAGTAAGCACTTGAAGCCTCACTATTATACACTTATTTTTCAGACTTCATTTTGCTGGATAATGAGGCTAGCCATTATAATTGTTCGATTTGCTATGAGGATTAGATATTATCCGAAACTTTTATACTCAAATTAAATCTTGATTTATAGTGTATTACAAAGCTAAGAGAAGTATGAGGTTTGGGATACTTGGCTTATGACGTCTCATAGTTTACACTCCGAGCTTAATTTGTTACAATTCTCCTATGAGTTCAGAAAGAAGAAGACCTGATAGACAACAAACAGACCAACCATCGAGTTTAGAAAGAGCATTTGGATTTGTTGATCCTTTATTCAGAGAATATATATCAATGAAATCAACAAAATATGCCTCATCAAGAGTACTTACTATTTTATCTTCTGAGATGAGTCATCATACCCATCCCCTTGTGAGATATGCAAGTGGATGGGTATCTGCAGAGGCAGGAATGTTACGTGTTCGCCAACGAGATAGAGATCGTGAACGAAGTTATTCTCTTCCTGGCCGCTTATCAGCTATTGAAGCCGCAAAAAATATTTGGCAAGAAGTAAAAGATGATTTTCAAGAAGCTCAACAAGCAGCTTCTTCTTCTGATACAAAAGCTGATTATTTAGGATTTCAATTAAGAGCTGAGCAAGCTCTTGCATATATACCTTCTATGCGATTAGCTGCTACGCTCTTTAGCGGTCGTGAAGTGCCTGAAGAGATCAGAGATATATTATTGAGAGAAACAAGAAAAAATTTAACTGCGTTAGGCAAAAATCTAACTGATTTAAAAGGTCATGGAAAAAAATTTCTCGATGTCAGAAGTGGTGTACGTAATGAAATTTTAAGTGGTTTACTTCTTCAAGAAGAGCAGTCTCCTAGATATGTAATTTTGCCTGCTTCACTTAGGCAAGATAATAATTCTATGGGTTATTTACGTTCGGATTTAGTAGCTGTTTCGTTGGAGTCTCCTTATCCTAAAAAACTTATCCAAGTCACTTCCGGTCATGCTTTAGGTAGTGCTTCATGGAGAGGCGCTAAAATGAGATTTATTATTAAAGTGCCTGAGGATATAACTCTGCCTGGTCTGCATACACATGCTATAGCAAGCGCAAAACAGAATGACAGGTATTTGATATAGTAAGAGAGTGATACAAATAGACCTGTCCAAAGAAGAGAAAGAGATGCTACAGGCATACTTCAAGACTTCACCAATAAGCCTTATCAGATTAAAAGCACA
>DATMOG010000009.1:0-10915 GCA_035568375.1 Candidatus Sulfotelmatobacter sp. | reverse complement strand
TTGTGCTTTTAATCTGATAAGGCTTATTGGTGAAGTCTTGAAGTATGCCTGTAGCATCTCTTTCTCTTCTTTGGACAGGTCTATTTGTATCACTCTCTTACTATATCAAATACCTGTCATTCTGTTTTGCGCTTGCTATATTAATCGTTCTCCAGCAGCCATAGAGAAGTTCATTATACCGAATAAACAATAGCTGGTTAATATTATAGGGTTTTTTTATATGGATAATTAAGGAAACAGCACTCCTTTAATTCGATTTTTTTAATGTTAATTGAACTAAAGAATCTGTTATATGCGGCATTCCCTCAATTTTGAAATATCTTATAGTTTTAATTTATAGTACTTTTTGATATAATTGCGCCTTATATGCCAGGTAAAGAGCAAGAATATCGGCCAGGCGGAGAACTACTTAGAAAAACAGAAAAGGCACAAACGAAGTGGTATAGAAAATTTGTTGGTTCTTTAGCCCCATTCTGGGCAGAATATGGACTTACCCAAACACAAATACCTACTATTAGAGGACTTATTGCAACAATCGTTTCGAATACGTCTAATCCAGGAAAAATAATAGATCCAATTATTACATTGAGTGAAGAGAAGAAAGACTTAACGTTTGGTGTAGATTTATGGGAAGGTCTTGATTCTTTGATGCGAGCAACAGAGCAAGTAACAGGGGAACGTCATAGATATACTCCCCATGAGTTCATTGCGAGTTTAAGAGGTTTTTCAAATATTAAGGTTTTAGACTATTTACACGTTGATGGAGAAAGAAGAGCTGCGCATGAACATACGATAGAATTTGGATTATCACTTGACCAAAAAGAGAGACTAAAAGGAAGTATTGACCAGGTAGTAGAAGATCCTGATTTTTTTGAAAGGCAGACAAGACTGATGGGCCCAGAATATTCGGTCTATCCGTATAGATATGATGGATACTACTGGAGAGAACGCCAAGAACAACATATAACAGAGCAAAGAGAATTTCTTGTAAGTCTTACAGAACAAGACAGAAATAGAATAAACGGTATGACGCGATTTTTCCCCACCTGCATGTTTCAGTCTGAATATATAATAGATCACTTACCAAAGATTGAGCCAGATTTGGATTTTTTGTATGCTGAAGGATTTATCATGCCCTCTTTAGGTGCGGAAGGTCATCATATTGTTCTGGCAGTACCAGATTCTGATACAAAAGAAGCTGCGCTGGATATGCAACATAATGTAATAGGGTACCCTTTGCTTACAACCGCTGGAGATAATATCTCAGAAGTACCTTCTATGTCTTCAATAACAGTTATTGACCCATCAATTTTGCAACTTTTTACTATCCCTTTTCTTGAGGATCTAAAGCCTACCGATCGGATATCATTTGCGCAATTAATTGCACCTGTGAGCTTTAGTAGAACTGGTGTATTTGTCGATAGTTATGCAAAGTATGTTCAATTTTTAGGATTGATAGGTTCGTTTGACCCTGATTTTCATGTAAGCACAGACAGTTTTAGTAGAATATTTGCGAGACGTAAGTAAAGATATTGTGTCTTTCTTGCCGCGCATCAAAGGGCTCATGTATAAATTTTATGTTAAGTTATGATTTGCCTGAAAGAGGAAAAAAATCTCCAGTAGCCAGTGGTTCGACTCAAGCATTTATCGCATGAAGGTATAATTCAGTTTCTGCAAATGTAAGCTTATTGTTAAAAAAGCATAAAATAACCAAAAATATATAAACCGCTGATATTTAGATGTAGAACTGATATCTTTATTATGAAAATTTTTGGAAGAGATCATAGTGATTTTATTTTTGCATGGCAGGATTTCTTTTCAAAAACAGAGGACTGATTAAGGGTGTTGACCCTAAAAAAACTGACTATGGAACAAAAAAATTGTGCTCTTACAAATTATTTTGCCCATACTTTAGAAAATAAATATAATTCTTCTCTATTTCCTCGTAGATGGATGCTTCGATATTGTTCAAAAGAACATTTTACTTTAGGAAAAAAACTGGCTTGGAAGCGTGTCTATTATTTTATAGTTAATTTCGCCTTAATATGTATACAATTTACACTATGGTGTATAAGAAGTCTATTTTTAATTTTTTGGAGAATAATGTATGCTGTAGGTATTGGTTTGGTAGTCATTCTTTATATCTTCGCAGCAATAGCATTTTGGTCAATGGTATTTGATATCTTAAATCCTCACAAAAAAGTTATCTGTTAACTTCATTTATAACTCCGTCTTTATATATTCAATGAAAGAGGGCAATGCCCTCTCTAAAAGCAATGATTTACGTGGGTGTATAAAAGTTACTTTTTAGGTAGATTCGTCGGTTTCTTCAATTTCGGACAATTCAGGATTATCGATAAGCGCATCTTGTATCTCCACAGTAGTTTTTATGTCAGGTACATCAGTGGTGGGTATTCCTAATTGTTTTCGATGCCTCACTTCATCATAGAGAGTATGTGTTTTAAGACATTCGAAAAGCACACTTGCCAATTTTCCCGAAAGATGACCCATTTCCTTGCTCGGTTTCATACCACGACCCAGTAACCGTTCATAATAAATACGAAAAGGTGTTTCTCTGACTTTAGGAGTAATGAGCGTACGTGCCATTTGTCCAAACACGTTTCGTCCTAAACGCGTCCCGTCTTTGGCAAGACTACTCGAATTAATCGATGTTCCAGATTGTTGAATTTGAGGAAACCAACCGACATAAGCACGAAATTGGCCGTAATTGTGAAAGCGATCAACATTGCCAATGACACTTATGAGTGTTGCTGTCCAGATAGGACTATTTATCGGCATGCTTTCAATAATGGGTGTATATGGATGTGTTGTAATTAACTGAGATAGCTGGGTAAGTAATGTCTTCTGTGCTTCTTCCAGCATATCGAGTTGATTCAGCATCCATTCCTGTCGCCACAGATGGTGACCGACTTGTTGTATACCGACAGTTGTTTGTGCAAGATGTAACAGTTCATCTGCACGTTTTTCATGCTTGTAGCCACCCTTTATGTGAAGTGTTTTAGCGATATTTTCAATTGAGGCATTCTTTAATTCCTGAGGTGTTGGATATTTTCTAATGAGGTTTCGCGCTACTATTCCTGTGATACCACCCTTGAAAAATGTTTTGAGTTCTGGAAAAGTGAAAGCAAAAATTTGATGTAGTTGATTTTTCCTTCGTTTAATTTCCTTACCAAGGTTCATATAATCACGAGTCATAAGACGTAGCACAGATTCATCAGGAGTGATCATATGCACAGCCTGAATGGAAAATTCTTCACCGACCCACTCATGTAAAAATCCCATTCGTGCCATAAGTCTGGCATCAGTATCATCTGTTTTGGTTTCAGAACCGTATACGTCTTCCCGGTATTATTTTACTGCTTTGTTCTCCACTTGGAGTAAGTGATATCTTTTTTGGATAAGATACATTTGCAAGGTAAGACCATAATAGCCGCCAGTCGGCTCACATAAGATAAGAAAATCAATAGGATCAGTTGAAATCTTATCAAGATAAACTTGAAGTTTTTTAAACCCTGCTGCATCACTTGAGAAGTGAAGAGTTTTGGCACGTTTCCACCCGTCAGGATATCGTTTTGCATTAAAAAGTGAGCCTGGACAGGCACAAGCAACATGGAATTTGTAGCAGATATCTATACCGACAAACACTTGAGGTGATGTGGGTACTGTTTGCTTTTTTATGTTTCTAACAATTTCTGATTTTGCCAATTTTTATCACCTCCTTGTAGTGTTCGGATAAAAACACAAAAAAGACACACCGACTACGGCTATCCGCCACTAGCGCACTTTACGTGTAGGAGTCGTTACCGCTCCAATGTTCTCATTAGCGCTTTTGTGACGGCGCTCCAAATTCCTACAAGAATTCAAGCGAGGGCTTGTTTCAAAATCTTTGAAGAAGTCGCCGTAGGCTGTATGCCTAACATGTTCCCTGATATGGGGACATGTCTATCATTGCAAAAATTCTCCTTAATATCAACAGAGGAGAGGAGGGCAAGCCCTCCTCTAATGCAAGGGTAAAATGCACGTCTCCTAATGTATGGGGTCGACGCCCTTGCATTATTCACCACCCTTGGTAAAGCAATGCAAGTAGTGAGGGCAGCAGCCCTCACATAAAAAACAATAAAAAAGAGGGTGCACTTTAAAAATGAAAGGGAGTTAGTAAGTGATGGGAAGAAGGATAGACACCATAGAACATTCCTACGGTAGTTTCCGTATTCCTCATTGCTTTTATTCACTCCCCTTTTATGCATAGCAGGTATTGGGGCATGGGCATGCCCATAAAAACAAAAAAGAACGGAGGTGAATAAGATGAAAGAAAGTACAACAACAGATTTAAGTAAATTTGGATACAGAGAGCGAATAATGGCAAGGGAACTACTCGAAGCATGGGAAGTACAGGGATTGCCGGAAGATTTTGAAGACGATGAGGTAACAATTATGTTTAATCGATACTCAGGTAATGTATTTTTAACAAACTCTGAGTTTCAGGTTGCCATGATGAATGAGGAGACCTTGGAGTCATTTTATAGCTGCCCACAATGTTGCAACGAAGGTTTTGATAGTGAAGACGAATACGAGTTCAAAAAGTATAACGGATTTTGTTCTGAGGCTTGTGAGAAAGCATAGGGGATATAGAAGAAAAAGAATAAGGGAGGGCTGATAAGCTCTTCCTTATTTCACTTCTTCCCAAATTGTATTACTACCACTCAGGATTATTTTAGTGGTGGTCAGATATAATGAGAATTTTTCTTCGTATTCCTTCTTAAGTAATGCTCTAGCATAGTGCAGAACATGCTTTTTTGCATTTTCATTATGACAAACAAAAAGTACTTGTGGAAATGGTTCGTTTTTTGTATGTACCTGCCAGGTACTTTCATTGTAATACTTATAATAATTCTTAACCGTATTTCTATATACAAACGATGGTGTGTATGGATCAAAGAGATGGAGAAAATACCTGCTTATATCTTCTTTGTCTTCTTCTTTTGTCTCAACGGAAATATATGCGCTTACATCGAGTGGCATACTCATAGCCTGTAAGTTCATATTTGGTAAAAAAATCAAGAGTACTGTTTTCTTCTTGCTTTGCTTTGAAAAAAAGATACAGATCTGCAATTGTTATATGACGATTAATAAATTGTTGTGTCAGATCTTTTTTTCTGTAAACTAAATTAAGAACACGTAAGTCATATTCTTTTTCTTTTTTTAACAATTTTCTAGCGAGCTTTGTTAATGAGTAGATAGCTGGTTTATGTGGAAATACATTTTTTTATAGTCAGATTGTAAGTATCCTTTGGTTGTTAAATCTTTTAGCCATTGTTTGATTCTGTGTGGGTCTTTATGATTGAATAGTTTTTGAAATTGATGCGTATTAAGAAATCGGAATTGATAGAGATAGATAATTAGTTGTTCTTGTTTAGGGGTATATGCGGGTAATAGTGTTGTGGTAGTTTTATTCATAATATATTTTCCTTCTATATTTATATATAAATGAAAGTGTAACACTTTTTCAAAAATTAGCTTCGAAAATAGTGAAATACTGTACCTTATATTGGGTACACTTTCCAGTCCCTATTTTTTAGGTACACTGCCTTGTATGATAATTCCTTTGATAGTTTCTTCAGTTGGTTTTTGTTTAGGATCTGCTATTTTTATTTTTTCTTTTTTTACGTAGGTAATAGCGTATTTCTTTCGTGATCTATGTGCATAGATACTTTTTTTCACCGAGTTAGTATAGCATCTATTTCTTGTTCTTCACCTAGTGAAATTACTACTTTGGATCGTTATATCAGTCTATCTGGATAGATTAAGCGCCCGTTTTGAAACGGTCTCTTTAGATAGCTACATAGGTTATCTACCTTGGTGACCCCACTGCAAATTATTTTGAACTCTTTCTCATTGAGGTCTTGTCGCATTTTTCAAAGCTAATGGATATATATCAATAATTATAGTAGGTTGGATTAAACAGAAGGCTTTATATTTATAGATTCCTCTTTTACCTTTTCATCTAAAAAGATTTTAACAAGAGATTGATAAGGAACATCTTTCTTATTTGCTATGGCCTTTAGTGAATTTAGCAAAGATTCTGATACTCTAATGGTTATTGTCCTTGTTGAAGGTTTCAAATTTTGGAAGGTGACATTCATACCTTTCGTAACATCAAAAACATCACTGAGTTCATGTTTTGCCCAAAACGCTCTTTCCTCGTCTTCGTTTTTAAAATCTGGTAATTGTTTTATTATTTTTTTCATTTATTTCACCTCATTTTCTTGTATAAATGCTTGTTCAACTTCATTATATACTTTTTTATCTTTAATTCCTTGGTTTCGCGCTGAAATAACTCGTATTCTTTTACTTCTTACAGTGAAGAAAACTACTATTTTTCTTCCCTTATTCGTTTTCCCTAATATACCATATCTTTTTTCAGTTTTTGAGTGAATTTCATCGTCAAAGAACCGAACTGGTTGATTAAAAAACACCTCTTCGCATTCGTCTTTACTAACATTATGTTTTTCTTTATTTTTAGAAATGTTCCCTTTGTCCCATTCAAATCCTTCAATTTTAGAAATATCTATCATGCCTTATGTATTTAATAGTACAATACGAAATTGTTTATGTCAATATGGTGTTATAAATCGTTTTATAAATGGTAATGAGTAGCTTAGGGTTTAAATCCCTTTAGGGTGTGCTTTGAATTGAGGCTAAACGAATTTTTAGTATTAATTTATACCTATAATGATTAAGCTGTTATATCAATCTATTTGAGACCGTTTCAAAACGGTCACTTTTTTATTAATTTAGGTTGGTTTATCAGTCTAAGTTAGCAATTTCACAAAGTGAAATACCATGTAAGGGTGCTATACTAGCGGGGTGAAAAAAAGTACAAATGTCCATTTTGCAAGAGCGATACCATTATCCGTCGTGGGATAAGACGAGGAAAAATTAAACTATTCTGTAAAACTTGCAATAAATGGTTTCAACTGAATCGTCAACAAAAAAAGCCAACGACCTCTCTTTTATTTCAACATCTCAGAGGTGTTTCTTTCCGTTCTCTTGCTACTGAATATGCCATTAGTCCAGCAACAGCGTACGACGCTGTCTGAATGCATTAAAAGAGCTTCCTCACAATGCTGATGTATCACGAGATTACTGTGCTAAGTTTTGTGGCATTTTAGTTGTTGATGGGAAATATATTCGCGTTAAAGGCTATGAAAGAAAGATTCCTGTTGTGTATGGTATTGATTATCTAACACATGATATCCCAACCTATCTTTTTTCTCAGGGAGAAAACTATCAAACATGTCACTCGTTTTTCATCTCTCTCAGGCTCTTGAAATATCCCTTACAAGCAGTTGTCTCTGATGATAACGTAAATATCTATCAAGCAGCACTATCTGTCTATCCAAACGCTGTCTCTCAAATTTGCCATAACCATTACAAAGAAAGCATTAGGCAAAATCTTGGGGTGAGAACTGATGAAACGTATCGTCCTTTCATGCGAGAGATTGAGCATCTCTTTGAAACACGTAGATCAAAAGAAGAGTTTGCTCATGTTGCAGGAAAAATTTTTTATCATTACAAACATGATCCACGATGTGTTGGAGTGCTTGCTGATATTCAAAAAAGGCTTCCGCAACTTACTGCATATCTGTACCAACCGCATATTCCACGAACAACAAATCTCATTGAAAGTTACAACTCTCATCTTGAAGGAAGACTCAAAACAATCAAAGGATTTGAATCATTCACTCATGCTGATCAATGGTTAAATGCGTATTTCCTCAAAAGAAGACTGCAGCCGTTTACCGATTGTACGAAACAATTTAAATCGTTAAATGGAACATGTTCGCTTGAACATACACTACGATTTCCTTCGATAACAACTAAGTTTTTGAAATTACTTCAATAAATTTTGAGGCTATTTCGTTCTTTAAAAGTGACCGTTTTGAAACGGTGTGCTTAGGTGACCCCAGAGGGATTTGAACCCTCGGTTTTCAGGATGAGAACCTGACGTCCTAGGCCACTAGACGATGGGGCCGGTTTTACTCTTGTTATTTTACCTTATTCAGGCTTGGAAGACAATGCAAGTGTTAGTTATTAGTTAGTCGAGTTTTCGCTCCAATTTTGTAGATAAAAGGAAGTGAAATTCTTATAAAAATATTACATCTTGAAAAGCCTTAATAAAAAGAGATTACAGGTACAGTACTATTAGAACATGTTCCAGAGGACTTGGTTGGTAACTTCATGATGATAGTGAATTTCTGATTGCTTGACTTGTGTACCAAGCGCCTTCGGGCTTCTATCTGCTGCCGTTTGTTTAAATGCAATATACTTTTCCTTGTTCTCTCCGCCAAGCATAGAGGTAATATAGTCGCTTGTTTTAAAGAGCTTAATGGCATCGTTGATATTGTCAGGAAGAAAACGTAATCGTGGGCGTTTATCTTCATCAGTTTTTAATTTACTTCCCTCATTACCTGTTTTCAAAATTGTATAGAAGACTAGATAAGGATTTGCATCAGGAGCAACAGATCGTATTTCAATTCTTGCCGTATTTTCATTAGCGACAGGAATTCTAATCATTGAACCACGATCAATGGGGGATACTTTAATTTGATTAGGTGCTTCAAAATGAGGATCAAGCCGTCGGTAGGCATTAACTGACGAATTCAAAATTAAACAAATCTCAGGTGCATGATTAAGTAATTTTGAAATATACTCCCATGCAATTTTTGAAAGCTTGTTTTGTCCTTTAGCTTCATAAAAAATATTCTTACCATTTTTCGCAATTGAAAAATTCGTATGCATGCCTGAACCATTAATACCCATTATTGGTTTAGGTAGAAATGTTGCGGTTAATCCCATATTGCGGGCTACTTGACGACAAACCAGTTTATACAATTGGACTTGATCAGCTGCTCTGAGAATATCCGTATAAGAGAAGTTCATTTCAAATTGTGATGGGGCAACTTCTGGATGATCTTTTTCATTACGGAAACCCATTGCACGTTGTGCTTCAGCAGCTCGATCAATAAATTCGCGAAGCTTATCCAGCGGTAATGAATGGAAATACCCACCAGTTGAGATGAGTTTAAAACCACCATTTGTAGTATATTCCTGTTCTGCATGTATGCCATCAACAATAAAACCTTCGATTTCTGTTGCTGCATAAGCTGTTATACCTGATTTTTTCTTTAATTCATCTGCATAGAGTTTTAATTGCACCCTGAAATCAGAGATATAAGGCTGTCTGTTTCTATCAAGTACTAAAGCAAAAACGACAACTTTTCCTGGACCGAAGACATCAGCGGGAAGAAATCGGAGAGATTCCCAATCAATATCAAGACGTAAATCAGACTCGTGCTGGGCAGAAAAACCCCTGATTGATGATCCGTCAAATGTTAGATTCTCTAGTGAATTCAATAGAAATTTTTTATCATAATCAAGCATGTGGAAACGGCCTTCTAGATCGCTAAAACAAACAGTGATTGCTTTTATTCTTGTTTCTTTTGTTAAATATGCGATATGCTCTTTTTGAAGTTCTCTTGCTGTTGCAGTTTCTGCTTTTTTCTTAAGGGATAAATTCATCTCCTCAAGTTTATCGTAAGGAATTTCTAGAAATGTTTTAAGAGAGGTATCTATTCGTATCATCTGATTAATTATTAATTTACATCAAATAATATTAAATGTCAATAGAATTATCATTAATTTTTAATATTATTATTAATTAACCAATTAAATAGTATGAATAGGGGAGTTTTTTAATAAATGCAATGACAATAAAAGAAATAATGAATGTTATTATTGATGGAACACATGCCCATAAAATAAGCGGAGCATGAAGTTCCCATGGCAACAAATGAAGATCTTTCAATACGAGATCGAGAACGAGAAAATGCAAAAGATAGATACCAAATGTTAGTCGTCCAATATATGCTATTACTTTTTCCAGAGGACCAGTTAGTAGTTTTGTTCCAAAGTTCTTATGGAAGTTTTTTAGTGCAAGAAAGAGGCAAATAGTCATAGGAAGAAGTGTTGGACTATAGTTATAGACAATCATCGTAGACATATTCCCATTCGCTATTTTATTAGTAATAAATGCTAAGCTAAGATAGAAAACAAAAAATATTATTGTCCAAAGTTTCGTAACTTTCAGGTCACGAAGATATGCTCCTGCAAAGAAAAGACTAATATAAGGAATAAACATCGTTAAAGAATAGTTTTTTACGTCGATATGAAAAATAGTTAATAATGAACAAAAAATGCTTAAAGCAAGAAGAGACCAAAAAAGAACTGTTTGTTGTTTTTTTGTTTTAAAGCGTTCCAAACATGGCGTTAAAAGGTAAAGTTCAAGAATTATGATAAGAAAATACAAATGCCAAATATTTCCTGTCCATAGTGTTTGTAAAATAAAACCTGGTGTTAATTTTGTTTGGTCCCAATAAATAGTCCATCCATAATAGATTGTGAGCCAAATAATAAACGGATAGAGAATTCTTGATACTCTTTTTATATAAAAATTTTTTGTATTCGTTATTTTTTCTTTATTTAAAAGAAGATACCCACTTAAAATAATAAACAGAGGAACTGCAACACGGGAGAGTGTATTCATATAATAAATAATATTCCAGGCAGTGCTATCTTTGAGAATGGTATATAAAACAAATCTATCAGTAGAATGACTAAAAACTACGAAAAAAGCTGCAAGAATTCTGATAAGATCGGCAGAGACATTATAGTTCTTAATCAATTTCATATAATCAATAGTTTACCTGGAATTATTACCTTGCACAATATCTCGATAAATCATAGGGTTGGAAAATAATCCACCAGAGGCTAAGAAGAAGTAATACTAAAAGTATAGTACCTCTCTTTTTTACATTTCCATGATTAAGAAATT
>DATMOG010000008.1:0-13359 GCA_035568375.1 Candidatus Sulfotelmatobacter sp. | reverse complement strand
ATTATGATTGCCATCTCAATCGAAAAACATCACAAAAACTAACTACACCATAAAACCTGTGTTACAATACCCTCATGGATAGGCAGACTAACCTCGCATATCGAATGCGTCCACAAACACTTGACGACTACGCAGGCCAAGAACAACTTGTTGGCAAAGATAAAATCTTACGAAGAATGATTGAGCAGGGGACACTCTCATCAATGATCTTCTGGGGGCCACCGGGATCAGGAAAAACAACACTAGCCCATCTTATTGCGCAAGCAACTAAGGTAGATTTTCATCAACTTTCAGGTGTCACCAGTGGAAAAAAAGATCTCCTTGAAACTGTTGCTCATGCGAAAAAAACGAAAAAGAAAACCATCCTTTTCATTGATGAAATCCATCGATGGAACAAAGCCCAACAAGATGCCCTCTTGCCTTATGTTGAAAATGGAACAATCATTCTAATCGGTGCTACAACTGAAAATCCATCGTTTGAAATAATTAGTGCATTGCTTTCCCGCTGCCGGGTCTTTGTCCTCAAAAGCCTTGAGACAGAACAACTACAAACAATTATTCAAAAAGCACTAACTGATAAAAAAGATGGAGTAGGGGAGTATCAGAAAAAAATAAACTCAAAAGCAGAAGAGTTACTTATCCGTCTTTCAGGTGGAGATGCACGAATTATGCTCAATGCGCTTGAAATAGCTGTTACAACATATCAAGAAAAACAAGTAACACCAGAAATCATCAAAGAAATCTTTCAAACTAAATCCGCAGGACTCTATGATAAAAAAGCTGATGAGCATTATACGATCATTAGTTCTTATATTAAAAGTATGCGTGCCTCCAATACCGATGCAGCCCTCTATTATCTTGCCCGAATGATCGAAGGAGGAGAAGACGCAAAATTCATAGCAAGACGCATGGTAATCTTTGCATCCGAAGACATCGGTATGGCACAACCCACAGCCCTTGTAGTGGCAAATGAGGTGTTCAGAGCTGTCGAAACGATTGGATACCCAGAATGTGCGATAAACCTCGCTCATGGAACAGTCTATCTTGCGAAGGCAAAAAAAGATCGTAGCGCTGTTGATGCATACGCGCACGCAAGAGAAGATGTACTTAATTTCCCTAACGAACCGATACCACTTCATCTTCGTAACGCACCAACAAACCTAATGAAGGAACTAGGCTATGCAAAAGGGTATAGTTGGAACGAAGGAAAAGTTGGTCCCGACAAAAATCTTTCATTTTTGCCAGAAAAGTTACAAGGAAGAAAATATTATAAAGAAAAAATTGACGAGAAACAAAAATGATCTCTCTTACTAACCATAAATAACAGTGTCATTGTAAAAAAAACGTCATATTTTACAGAAGACCTATCCTACTTTTTAACTATTTATAATAGGATCACGAAGATTTGCTTGTACAAGGGCCTTTGCTACAACAATATTCGTTGGTACTTCACCATTCGTAAACGGCACAGCAAGTCCAGTATCATGCGTATAACGATGTCCTAGCAATAATGCCCGATGCTCATCGTTAGCAGGACCGATACATAAACGTCCTATACGATCCACAAAGGCCAAAATAGCATGATCCTCGCCTGGAACAGGCTTTATATTAAAGAATCCAACTTCTCTCAATCTATCAATATTGAGATCAACTCCATCAGTATGGTAGGGAATTCTTCCTTTATCGCCTTGCGGCGTTTCAAAACCAACTCCGTTGACATTAATAAATTCCTTATCAATAAGAAGCTGCTCTTCCAACGTAAAAGGACGAATACCCTTAAAATCCGCAAGAGAAGCAAAAATTCTCTGTTCAGCCCATTTGCTTCTTTCAGTTAGTGGCATTGGCACTTCTGATATCTCCATATTTCTATATTAGCAGATTATTTTATGAATCGAGAAAGAACTAAGTAAGAGGGCATACATAATAATAGTTACTGTGTACTATCTATTTTTGTTGCAAGGATAAAATCATTCTCTGATAATCCGCCGATAGCGTGAGTTGAGAGCGTTAATGTCACTTTATTCCAATTATGTAAGAAGATATCAGGATGATGTCCTTCTTCCTCAGCAATTTGACCTACTAGAGAAACGAAATCAAGCGCTTTTTGGAAGTTCTTGAATTTATATTCTTTTTCAATCTTCACCGCATCCACAGCAATCCAACCTGCGAGGGCATTACGAAGATAGGCTTCATATTCATCAGCAATAAGCGGTTTGGCACCACCTTCGCAAGGGACACATTTCTTTTTTGTAAGATCTCCTGCAACCTTCATACTATAGTATCTACTCTATCACAAACTAAACAATTGAGCCACAAAGTAGCCACATTCAGGAGGTTGAAATTCTCTGTGTGTTTACGTATAATAGGGTAATAAATGGCTAATACGAAATCCTCAGACTATTCTGCACAACAAATCCAGGTACTCGAAGGACTTGAACCAGTAAGAAAACGACCAGGAATGTATATCGGCTCTACCGATGTATACGGTCTTCACGAAGCACTACGTGAAATTATTGATAACTCAGTCGATGAGGCTCTTGCAGGTTTTGGTAACCATGTCTGGATAACACTCAATCCTGATGGCTCAGCTACCGTTTCTGATGATGGTCGTGGTATTCCAATCGATATGCATCCTGTCCATAAAAAATCTGCTCTTGAGCTTGTCATGACGCAATTACATGCCGGAGGGAAATTCGGTGGCTCTGCTTACAAAATCTCAGGAGGTTTGCACGGAGTAGGCGCTTCTGTGGTAAATGCTCTTTCTGATTGGGTTTGGGTAGAAGTAAGACGAAATGGTAAAATTTACCGACAACGGTATGAACGGGGAATCGCAAAGACCGGAGTTGAGATAGTAAAGGAAACGCTTGTTGAAAACCTAGCTGTTAAAAAATTATCTTCTGGAACAACTACCACTTTTTTCCCTGATAATTCAATCTTTCCGATTATTGAATTTGAATTTGATTTTATTAAGAAGATCATCCGCGAACGCGCATACCTTGTCCCTAAGCTTTATTTTCATCTGGTCGATAAACGAAAAGAAGAAGAAACCAAAGAAGTTAATTTTTACTTCGAAGGTGGGATTGTCTCACTTGTTGAAAAATTAAATGATAATAAGGAAATGTTGCATAAGGCGATCTATATTAATAAATCCGACGGCGATGTCCAGGTAGAAGTTGCAATTCAATACAACAATACCTATACCGAAAATGTCGAATCATTCGTTAACGTTATCAATACCGTCAATGGTGGAAGCCACCTCACTGGATTCCGCATGGCACTTACCCGTGCGATTAATGATTATGGAAAGAAGACCGGTGTCATTAAAGCTGATTCCGATTCATTCGTCGGAGATGATATGAAAGAGGGCCTTACGGCAGTTGTCTTTATTAAAATGCCTCAAGATAAAATTCAATTTGAAGGCCAGACTAAAGGAAAATTAGGCAACTCTGAAATCCAATCAGTTGTTAATACCATCGTTAAGGAATCACTCACCACTCATTTTGAAGAGAATCCATCTGACGGAAAAAGAATTCTTGAAAAAATCAGCCTTGCAGCAAAAGCACGACTCGCAGCAAAAGCAGCAAAAGAAGCCGTTATCAGGAAAGGGGCACTTGAAGGCTCAACGTTACCTGGCAAACTTGCTGATTGTCAGGAAAAAAATCCGGCAGTTTCAGAGCTTTACTTAGTTGAGGGAGATTCAGCAGGTGGTAGTGCAAAACAGGGACGCGATCGAAAATTTCAGGCAATTCTACCGCTTCGAGGTAAAATATTAAACACTGAACGGGCACGACTTGATAAAATGATTGAACATGAAGAAATTAAAAACCTTATTATCGCCCTCGGCAGCGGAATAGGAGACACCATTAATATGGAAAAACTTCGCTATCACCGCGTCATTATTATGACCGATGCTGATGTTGACGGAGAACATATTGAAACCCTCATCCTAACTTTTTTCTACAGACATCTTCCTGATATCGTTCGAAATGGCTACCTCTATGTTGCTATGCCACCACTCTATAAACTGCAACGAGGAAAAGAAATTCGCTATGTCTATAATGATGAAGAAAAGGACGTTGCGATGAAAGAAATGAAAAAAAGCAACGGTAATATAGGTGTTCAACGATACAAGGGTCTTGGTGAAATGAACCCTGAGCAATTGTGGGAAACGACAATGAATCCAACAAACCGCATGCTCAAACAAATAACAGTTGGTGATGCTGAAGAAGCAGATGCAGTCTTTACAATGTTGATGGGTGATGAAGTACCACCACGAAAACACTTTATCCAAACAAACGCAATTAACGCTACATTGGATATCTAAAAGTGAATTTTATGTTATAATAATAATATAAACGTCTATGCCAAATTACAATAAATTACTTACTCCAGGAAATATAGATGAAGGATGGATCAACACCATTGTCGACATCCCAGAAGGATCAACACTCAAAATAGAATATGATAGACAACACGGCATTTTTATGTTAGACCGCGTTGAACCAGCTGTTTTCCCAAAACCAGTAAATTACGGATTTATTCCAGCTACAAAAGATACTGACGGAGATGAATTAGATGTTCTACTTGTCTGCCATGAACCAATTCCAACAGGCGTATTGGTAAAAGCAAAAATTATTGGCATTTTTAATTTCGAAGATGATGGAGACATGGATTATAAAATTGTCTGTGTTCCAGTAGATGATCGCAATACAGGAGATAGTATTACCACAATTGATGATCTAGGTAAAAGATGGAAACAAAAAATAGAATTTCATTTCGCACATTACAAAGATCTAAAAAAACCAGGAACAACCAAAGTGCTCGGATGGGGAGATCTAAACGAAGCAAAAAAAATTATTCTTGAATGTATTGAGCGCTACAAAAAAGAAGGCTTCTCCAACTAGCATGTAGTTTGGATATTTGAGTTATGAATCACATCGGCAAATTACTACCAACAAATATTACTGAAGAAATGAAGAAATCGTATTTGAATTATGCGATGTCTGTCATTGTTTCACGGGCACTCCCCGACGTCCGGGACGGTTTGAAACCCGTTCATCGCCGTATTCTCTATGGTATGCACGAGATGAGTCTTTCACATGCAGCAAAATATACCAAAAGTGCAAAGATCGTCGGAGAAGTTATGGGTAAATTCCACCCTCATGGTGACGCTCCGATTTATGATTCACTCGTTCGTCTTGCTCAAACTTTTTCTATGCGCTATCCGCTCGTTGATGGACAAGGAAATTTCGGCTCAGTCGATGGTGACCCGCCAGCACATATGCGGTATACCGAAGCACGAATGCAGGCAATCACTTCTGAAATGCTTATCGATATTGAAAAAGATACCGTGGAATTTGCACCGAATTTTGACGGATCAGAGGATGAACCATTGTATCTTCCTGCTAAATTACCAAATCTCTTACTTATGGGTTCAGAAGGTATCGCTGTAGGTATGGCAACAAAGATTCCTCCACATAATCTTGGCGAAGTAATTGATGCTATCCTGTTCATGATAGGCAGAACAAAAATTAACAATCAAGCTAATCCAGCAGAGAATGCAGAAGCGCCAGTTATCGTAACGAGCACCGAAAAAGTAGTATCACTTGCTTCACCACAAGTAGCACTCACCAGCGATGTCACTATTGATGAATTACTTGAATATATCAAAGGACCAGATTTTCCAACTGCAGGAGCGATCTATGACATTACTGAAATTAAAAGCGCCTATATCACCGGCAGAGGTAAAATCGTTATCCGTGGAAAAGCAGAAATTGAAGAAATTGGCAATGGTAAATCAGCTATCACCATTACGGAACTCCCTTATCAGGTGAACAAAGCGCTCCTTATTGCAAAAATTGCAGACCTTGCAAAAGAGAAAAAAATCGACGGCATTTCAGATCTTCGTGATGAATCAGATCGCCGTGGTCTTCGCATTTATGTGGAGTTAAAACGTGATGCAACACCAAAAAAAGTGTTAAATAATCTCTTTAAACACACCTCATTACAAACAACTTTCCCGGTTAATATGGTAGCACTCGTTGATGGTACACCACAAACGATGAACTTAAAGCTTATTCTTGAAGAATATATCAAACACCGTTATTCAGTCATTCGACGCCGATCAGAATTTGAACTTCGCCAAGCAAAAGCACGCCTTCACATTCTTGAGGGATTGAAAATTGCTGTTGATAATATCGATGCAGTCATTCAAACAATTCGTGCATCAAAAACACAGGAAGATGCAAAGCAGAATTTGATGACCAAATTCAAACTTAGTGAGATTCAATCAGTAGCAATTCTTGACATGCAGCTTAGACGACTTGCTGCACTTGAAAGACAAAAAATTGAAGACGAATTACAAATGGTGAAAGAGACCATTGCCTATCTTGAAGACTTATTAGCACACGGTCAAAAAATTCTTGATGTTATCAAAGGCGAAATAATCAAACTCAAAGAAAAATATGCAGACCCACGTCGCACCAAAGTGTACAAAGGCAAAGTAGGGGAATTCTCTGAAGAAGATCTTATTCCAAATGAACCAACCGTCATTACCTTAACCAATACTGGCTATATCAAACGCCAATCCTTAAATACTTTCCATACACAACATCGTGGTGGCAAAGGAATCACTGGAATGAACGTAAAAGCAGAAGACGGCATTTTCCATATCCGTTCAGCAATGACACATGATAATATCCTTTTCTTTACTAACAAAGGAAAAGCATACGCACTCAAAGCATATGAAATTGCAGAAAGCAGTCGAACCAGTAAAGGCTCAGCAATTGTCAATTTATTAAACATCGAAGCAGGTGAAAAAGTAGAATCATTTGTAATGTACGACAAAGCAGTAAATGATGGGTATGTCTTCCTGACGACACGAAATGGTACCGTGAAAAAAACGCATCTTAAAGAATTTGATAACATCCGAAGAAACGGAATGATTGCAATTAAACTTGACCCGGGTGACGAACTTGTCTGGAGCAATCTCACCGATGGTAAAAGTAATGTATTAATCATCACCCAAGACGGAAAAGCTATTAAATTCAAAGAAGATTCCGTCCGTCCACTCGGCCGCCCGACAATGGGTGTACGAGGAATAAAAATTGACAGCAAAGATCAGGTTATTGGTATGGAAGTGATTATCAAAGGTGATAATCCTGAACTTTTTGTCATCATGGAAAATGGACTTGGTAAAAAAACACCAGTTGAACAATTCCCATTACAAAATAGGGGAGGGCAAGGAGTAAAAGTAGCAAAAGTAACAGACAGAACTGGGCAAGTCGTTGTTGCGCAAGTCATTCCACCAAACAGTGAAGAAGTTATTATCACATCCAAAAAAGGACAAATTGTCAAACTCGCTATTTCATCAATACCGAAATTATCTCGTGATACACAAGGCGTTATCCTGATGCGCTTTTCACATGCCTCAGACGGCATTGCCTCTGCGACATGCTTAGTAATCGCAAAAGCCATTAGCAATCAGGTATAATACGCTTTATGAGGCTTAACGGTCACGAAATTGCAGACAAACTCTACGACGAACTCAAAGACCGTGTTATAAAGTTAAAAAAACACAATATCACACCACATCTTGTTGTTTTTCTCATTGGCAAAAATCCTGCATCAATTGCATATGTCACACAAAAACAAAAAAAAGGTGAAGATATAGGCGCAAAAGTCACCGTTCTTACGTATGAACCTTCAGTAACGACAGAAGAGCTAGTGGAAAAAATAAAACTTCTTAATGGTGATCCGTTTGTGCATGGTATCCTTATTCAACGCCCTCTGCCTGAACATATTGACGTAGATACACTTGAACAACTTACCAATCCACAAAAGGATATCGATGGATTTCATCCTAATTCACCATACACGCTGCCATTACCCTTAGCAGTAGTCAGAATACTCGAAGAGGTTTATCAACTTAAGACGAAACAAAAAGCAGCTGGATTCAACAAATGGCTACAAAAACAGCACATTGTTCTGCTTGGTAAAGGACCAACAGGCGGCGGCCCTATCATTACTTATCTTAATACACTCAATGTATCTCCACAACTTATTGATAGTAAAACAAAAGAACCAGAAAAACTGATGAAACAAGCAGACATTGTTATCTCCGCAGTTGGAAAAAAACGGACAATCAAACCAGAAATGCTCAAACAAGGAGTTATTCTTATCAGCGTTGGTATCAATAGGGATAAAAATAATAAACTTCATGGAGATTATGAAGAAGATGAAATTAAAACTATTGCTTCCTATTACACACCCACACCTGGAGGAGTTGGACCTGTCAACGTTGCTATGCTTACAGAAAACATCCTTACCGCAACAGAAAAACAAACGAATAGCTAACGAAAAATTTCAGCAACCATACAACGCACACCACCACCACCAATTTCCTCAATTGTTGGTATTGAAAAAGAAACAATGGTACCGTACTTTTCTAAATGATGACGTTGTTCTTGAGTAAAAGCTTTTCTTGCAGTCTCAGACATAATGATTATTTTTTCTCCTGACTTTGTCGAAAGCTCCAAAATATTGCCGCAAAACTGATAAACTTGCTCAAACGAAATACTTATTACCTCTTTTCCTAAACCTTCAAGTTTGTTGAGCACCTTTTCTCTTTCTGCTTTATCTTCAATAACCTCAAAACAAACGATTGCAAACTCGCTTCCAATACTCATATTAATATTTGTATGATACACAGCTTTCGTATGTTTCTCAGTTGATTGGATAAAAACACCTTCATAGCCCATTAATGAGCACCATTTTTCAAATTCTTTTTTTATTGTTCGTGGTGAAGCCATTGCGAAAGCCACTTTATGCACTCGATCAAATATCATGCTACCTGTTGATTCAAGAAATAAACCATTTTCTTCATCTTTTGTGAGATCAATAACTTCATAATTGGCTACTCCCATTTGCTGTAACAGAGTAAGCAATACTTCTATTTGTCGTTCTGAACGTCTATTCTGCGTTAAAATAGGATAGATAATTAATTTGCCATCATGATGAGATGAAAACCAATTATTTGGAAACACAGCATCTGGAGTAGTAACATCTAGCCGACTTGGCAAAAGAGAAACTTCGATTCCATGCTGTTTAAGCTCCTCAACCATTTTTGTAAATTCACCAATCGCAGCATGACGAATTTCTGCAGCGCTTTTATGTACTGTTGTAGGAATATGTTGAAAAGGATTCGTCTTTGCAGTTTGAGAATTAAAACCAAAGTGATCTGGTCGAACCATAATAATATGAGAAGTAGATTGCTGAAGCATAGAAAGTAAGTTTACTAAACTAATCCTACTATTTCAAGAATACTAAAAGTAGTATCAATGATATATATCTTCTTTTACAAATCATTTAAAAAGCTAGCACTTTATATTATTTAAGTTTAGTACTACACAGCAGGAGGCTGATCAATTTTGTTGGAACGCATTTTTTTAGTAGTTATACTAGTTTTTCAGAATAGTTCTATAAGCTTGTTACGGTAACAAATCGATAATCATTAATTCGTGGTAGATTTTTTATTAGAATTCTTTGTACATCAGGTGACATATCTACTAGCAATGAACGACCAAGCACATTTGTAAAAAAACCTATGTTTCGAGCTCTATTTATTCCGGTAATATATTTGCAATCCATGTTTCTTGCCATATCATTTAATCTGCGATAAAAATCTGTCGCAATTCCTTTTCCACGTAAATCATCTCTTTGATCATATACGTGTACATGCAAATGTTCTGGGGCTACTTTTGCAAAATCAGCAGTTAATAAAACCCGATCTTTAACGGTAAAAGTATTATCATATAAATTGCTTCGATACAACCAATGCATTGGATCAATTTCTGTGGAGATAGCTGAAGCTCGGAAACTCCGACTATTATTATATTTATCTCTATACTCTTTTAATACCTCCATGTCAGTAAGAGTCGTCTCTGTATGTTCAACTACAAAAAATTGTGAGGTTTTGGTTTTATATCTACTTGGAACTATTACAAGATCAATTTGATTAGGGTCTCGAGCAGAAGAAAAGAGATCCGTTGGAATTAAATAACGCAGTACAGGTTGGGGAATAAAAGGTAGTGTATCTTGAGGTATCCAATTTTGAAATACAGAACGATCTTTTCTTACTATATCTTCGATTGTAGAAATTTTGTGAAAATCTGGTTTTGATGCTTCTGTCATTTAAAAATTGTATCAGAATAAGAACTTGTGATCAACCTATAGTAAATATATTTGACAGAAAGATTGCTACTAAACCTATCACGTTTGGGATATATAAAATATAAATAAACCCATTACGCTTGACAAGAAAAGTTTTTTTCATTACAATAAATCGAATATTGAATTTTTACTCAAAAATATAAAAAAATAACTAAATTTTCGAATTTTTATTTCCATTTTTCTAAAATTATGCAGAAAAAACAAGAATATGTAAAAGTCTCCTCTTACGAAGGGAAAAAGGGTGAAGTAAAAAAAGTTGTTCTTCTTTACTCAGGTGGACTCGATACCTCAGTGATGCTCAAATGGATCCAAGATGAATATAAAGCTGAAGTTATCGCATTGACTATTGATATCGGTCAAATAACAGATGATCTTAACGCTATTAAAAACAAAGCGATTAAGCTGGGAGCAAGTAAAGCGTTTGTGATCGATGCAAAAGATGAATTTGCCAATGAATATGTTTCCAAAGGCATTAAAGCAAACGCCAATTACCAACACCGCTATCGTCTTGCAACGCCAATAGGCAGACCCCTTCTTGCGAAATGGGCAGTCAAAATTGCAGCACAGGAAGGTGCAGATGCAATTGCACATGGATGCACCGGACGAGGGAATGACCAAATACGGATTGAGGGAACTGCATTGGCATTAAATCCAGATATTAAAATCATTGCCCCTGTTAGAGAGTGGAGCATGGGTCGGCTTGAAGAGCTAGAATATGCAAAAAAACATAACATTCCTGTCAGCCATACTGTTGAAAAACCATACTCATATGATGACAATATGTGGGGAACTTCCGCTGAAGGGGGGGAAATTGAAAATCCAGCGATCATTCCGCCACTTGAAAAAATATTAGTTGTGAATACTCTTCCTGAAAAGGCACCAAATACTCCAGAACTGGTGACCTTAGAGTTTGTTAAGGGTATTCCTGTTGCGCTTAACGGTAAACAAATGCCCCTTGCAAATCTTATTATTGCATTAAATAAAATTGGTGCTAAACATGGTGTAGGAACGAATGTACATATTGAAGATAGAGTGATTGGTATGAAAATCAGGGATGTATTTGAGGCTCCTGCAGCAGAAATTATTATTACTGCGCATGAGAAACTCGAACATTATGTCTGCACACGAACAGAAAACGAATTTAAAACAATTATTGATCAAAAATGGGCATACATGTGTTATGGAGGATTGTGGTACGAACCACTCATGGATGATCTTAACGCATTTATTAATAGCGTCAATAAAAAAGTTACCGGAAAAGTAACAGTACAGTTATACAAAGGTGTTGCTCAAACGCTTGCAATAGAAACACCAAATACTATCTTCGAAGAGAAACTGGCAACCTTTATGGTTTCAGAAGGACTTAATCAAAATGCCGCTCCAGGATTTATCGAGCTCTATACCTTACCAATGAAACTTGCACAAAGATCAGAAAAGACAGCGCTTATCTCAGTAGGCAAGAGAAGTAATAAAATCAAAATACTTCCAACCGTTAAAAAACTCTCTGATATGAAATACAAACTCTATGCTACGTATAAAACGCATAAATTTCTTGCTAAAAATGGTATTGAGTCGATACTCGTCAATAAAATTTCTCAACCACATTTGAAACCTAATTTAGGTGATATGCTACATGCTGAAAGATTTGATTTGATTATAAACATTCCTATGGAACGTGAAATAACACAAACAGACGGAAAAATTATTCGACAAAGAGCAATCGAACATAACGCCCAACTCATTACCAACGTCCTCGTTGCCCAAGAGTTCGTCAAGAAACTTCAGGCAGCAAGGGTCTAACACATGCATTATTATTTAGCATGAAAAATAAAGTAATCAAACGCGTCCTCATGTGCAAACCTGTATACTTTGATACCCTTAACTATGCTATCAATCCCTGGATGAAACCGGGATCGATTGACAAAAAAAAAGCGCTTCTGGAATGGAAACAATTGGTAGAAGCATATCAAGAACAAGGAATTATTGTTGAAGTAATTGAGCAACAAAAAAATAATCCCGATATGGTTTTTGCAACTGACCAAGGAATCGTCACTGGAAAATCTGTACTACTTAGCAAATTTTGGTGTGATGAAAGAAAAAATGAAAGTAAACATTATGAAAAATGGTTTAAAGATAATGGCTATGCCATTTCCTATTTACCAAATGATGTCTATTTTGAAGGAAACGGTGATTCATTTTTGTGGAATAATAACCTGTTCATTGGCATTGGCTATCGTGCAGATCAAAAAACCTGTAATGCTGTTGGAAAATTACTCAATCGTGAAATCATTCCTCTTGAAATTATCGATCCTAAATTTTATCATCTGGATGTTGGATTATTTCCGCTCAATAACGAAACAATTTTTTATTATCCGCCGGCATTTTCCCAAAAGAGTAGGGGAGTACTAAAAAAATTGGTGCCGCATCTTATCGAATTCTCTAAAGAAGAAGCATATGGCTTTTGCGCTAACAGTGTTGTCACAGACCATCATGTAATCCAACAAAAAGGCAATCCCTCTTTCAAAGAAAAACTTGATACTTTAGGGTATCAATCTGTTGCAGTTAATATGGATGAATTTCAAAAATCAGGAGGTGGCATCCATTGCTTAACAAATATTCTTGAAGAGAGCTAATACGAAATACTCATCTGTTGCCTTTTAAGCCAGTTCAAAACTCTTTTACCTAAAACTAATGTAATAAATATTTCATTACATTACTTTATAATGCCAATTTGTTGCTTAAGACCATCATTAGAGGAGACGCGACTACGAAACAGATACGTAACGCTATCACCAACAGTTAACAACTTTTGGTATTGGGTACTATCGATTCAAACTGATGCTAATCACATGCGACATTTGATCGATATTGAAATACTACAAAAAATGTAGGCCGGCTTGACTTTCACAAAAGCATCCCATAATATGAATATGTCTCCAAATTTTTTCATTCAGGAGATTTATTTATTTTTACGGTCGGTCGAATCGATTAATGAACTACTCCGCAGCAGAGCTGCGAAGTATCCTTTCTACATTACCACCTTCAGGGTAAATCCTCAAACATGGTTAGTTGTCCTCGATAAATTTGGTTATATGTTTTTCCCTGATTCTTGACATAGTTCTTGATGAT
>DATMOG010000007.1:0-24371 GCA_035568375.1 Candidatus Sulfotelmatobacter sp. | reverse complement strand
CTTGCATGTGGCCAATGCTCCCAATTGTTTTATCAGCGAATATTAAAGGGCGAGATCACAAAAGGCCTCTCGGTGTGACAATCGGAGTCATGGCTAGTTTTGCGATATTTACTTTATCAGTATCCTATCTTGTTCGCGCGTTTCATTTTGATCCCAATATTCTCCGTAGCTTTGCTGTTGTTGTTATTGTTTTTCTGGGATTGACACTGATTATTCCAAAGCTAACCTCAATTCTTGAGGGATTGGTAAGCAAACTAACAGGAGTATTTCATCTGCAGCAAAGCCAAGGTAACGATTTTAAATCAGGATTCTTTACTGGACTTATCTTAGGGATTGTGTGGTCTCCATGTGGAGGGCCAATTCTAGCTTCTATAGCTGCTCTAGCAGCAACCGGCATGGTATCCTTCCAGGTTATTCTTATAACACTAGCATATGTTACTGGTGTAGGACTTCCCTTATTCTTCTTTATCTATGGAGGCCAGCGTTTCATCACCAAAACTCGCTTTTTATCAGCTTATACAGGTCGTGTTCAACAAGTGTTTGGGGTGATAATGATTTTAACTGCCATTGCAATCTATTTTAACTATGACAAAGTTTTACAAGTAAAATTTCTTCAGGCATTTCCTCAGCTTGGACAATCAATTAACGGATTTGAAAATAGCAGTGTCGTGACGCAAGGACTCAATAAGCTGACAGGAAAAAACTTTTCTACCACAACAGACACAAGTGGATTATTTAATGTTAATTATCCTGCTCCTGAATTTACAGGCATAACACAGTGGTTAAATAACCCAGATGGTGCAGGAAAGGAAAGTAAGCCATTAACGATGCAACAATTGCGAGGGAAAGTCGTACTTGTTGATTTTTGGACATACACTTGCATTAATTGTATTCGCTCACTGCCTTTTGTTACCAGTTGGTATCAGAAATATAAAGATCAAGGGTTTGTTGTTATTGGAGTACATACTCCGGAATTTCAATTTGAACACGATACGAATAATGTTCTCAACGCGATTAAGATGTTTAACATTCACTATCCTGTGCCACAAGATAATAATTATGGTACGTGGAACGCATACAACAATGAGTATTGGCCAGCAGAATACTTAATTGATGCAAAAGGAAACGTCAGGAGAACTCATTTTGGCGAAGGAGAATATGACAAATCAGAAATGGCAATCCAAGCACTTCTCAAAGAAGCAGGGAAAAAGGTAAGCAGCAAGTTAGATACGATGCAGGATCAAACACCACAATCGCAAATATCGCCCGAAACGTACTTAGGGTCAAAACGGATGCAATATCTTTATCCCAATGGTAGTGTAGGTAACGGGCAGCAAAATTTCACACTCACTGATAATCCGCCAGTCAATACATTTAGTTATGGAGGAGATTGGAATATTACCGATGAAACGGCAGTTATTGGGAAAAACGCAGTCCTTACATATCATTTCTCAGCAAATAAAGTGTTTCTTATTCTTCGTCCTGGCATAAATCCAGCAAACACAGCAACAGTAAAGGTACTTCTCGATGGAAAACAGATTGATGCAAACGTTGCAGGCGCCGATGTGCATAATGGTACTATTACAATAGATACTGATAGGCTTTATGGGATTGTTGATTTAAAAGGGAATGTAGGAGATCACATACTGAAGCTTGAATTTCAAACACCAGGAGTGGAAGCGTATACGTTTACTTTTGGATAGACCAGTATTAGTATACTATCATCCGCCAATCAGATTGGCGTCTGCTAGCAGCAGCAGCATTACTTATTGTATTCTTGACAATTTGTGTCATGTCGTTAGATATTACGTTTGATGAATTTGCAGGATCAATTATATATGCTGTAGTAATATCAGTTTGTAAGTAATCAAGTACTCTCCAAAAATTGTTAGCAGTATTTCCTATCGTATATCCAGATAATGCATCCATAACAGCCTCTTCTAAAATGATTGATGGAAAATCCAAATTATTCAACTTTCTCCATATTTTTGTTAATCGAATTTCTTTTATTCTTCCTGATGAGGTTACACGACTTATATGCGCATCAATATTTGTTTTCGTTCGGTCTCTTCCTGTACCGGTTACGTGCAACCAGTGATCATTTGAATTACCACTAAATTTTACTCCTGGAACAAGATCAACCTCTGTGCCATTATGATTAATGCGTACAGAGACATTTTGTCTTCGCACGTTATATCCTGCATTTCGCATCGCCTGTGCTAGTGAATTATAAATTTGTTCAAGGTTATAAGAGGTAAGAATATTTTGATGAAAAGATATAAAAAGGTCTAAGTCGGTGACACCGAGAACACCAGTTCCTTTTGCATTCGATCCGGATAATTTTATTTCTATCAATTGACTGAAAGGGAATGTTAAACTATTTCCCCACTGCCGGAGTAGTGGCACAACAGTTGAATATGCCGGTGTAAGTGGCAAAAGTAAGGAAAGTGTTGTATTGTATCTGTTCAAAACCGATTCTAAATAATCCATGGCAGTCATTTTTATTCATAGCTTGTTGTCATTAAACAAACTACAATGTCATTAAGGAGTCGCCCTCTGAAGTTTGTAACGACTACATTCCGCTTGCTATTCAAATCTTTCATTTTCTCTGCCGGAATAAAGCCTAAATCTTGGGGAGCATACACAACGAGTGCCGTACCATCCTTTTTACTGTTTAAAATTTCATCAATATTATCTTTCCAGTCGTGCCAAAAAACTAAATACAGAGTTGCTTGATCTGCGCGGCCAAAGTCGCTTTGAGAAGAAATATCAATTATATTCTTCTTATTAAAAAGTTTTGAGTCCAGTAAAAGACTTTTTAAGCTGTGTAAATTATCGCCTTTAGCAAAAATTGCTATTTTCCTTTTTGAAAATCCGTTTCCTAATCGAAGTAACGCGGGAAGTATGCCTTTAAACCATCCATATACTGCCAATATTATAGTAATTAAAAGTATTACTGTTGTTATCCGGCCTATCCAATCTAAAATTTCTATCATAAGGTGGAATTATTGCGAAGCTTAAATGGGGTGGCATTTTATTGTCGCTCCAGGCTAGACTTCGCCTGTTTCGTGTTGAGCTATTATAGCACTTTGTAAGAGGGATTGCTATTAACTTATCTAAAGAAAATGGTAGCTATTCCGATTGTAATTACTAACAAAACTATACATATAATCCAAACGATATAATTATTAGAACTTTTACGCATTTCAGAAATTACAGGGTAGTGGAAAGACTGTTTTTCTTCTTCTTTGAAAAACTTTTGCATATATAAATTGTAACAAAAAGAATTATAAAAGTTTCAAATCTTCTTCTTGAGGTTTTATAAGTTCTGGTCCTTCATTTCTCGGGTTTTTTGCAGCATTGCTTACCTGCCATTCTTCCATTTCATCAGCTGGATAAGGTTTTAATAATGGTAGTAAATGCTCTGGCTCAACAGTATCGGGGTTGAGCCAATCAGCTTCATCATCCTTGTGTAGAATAACCGGCATACGGTCATGCACATTCTTTACTACAGCATTTGGGTTAGTAGTAATAATTGCATAGCTATATATTTTTTTACCAGTTTTTTTATCTTCCCAAATATCATATATGCCTGCAAAGGCAAAAAGCGCTTGACTCTTCAGTTGAAAATAGTGCCAAACGGTTGGGTTAAATTTTTTGTCTGGTTCATAAAATCCTGTGGCGGGAATTAAACATCTTTTATAGCGCAGAGGTTCGCGAAAAGACCTAAGTGTATCAACTGTTTCAGCTTTTGCATTAATGGTTGTATATTTATAATTCTCATCAGCTGCAAAATGTGGAATTAATCCCCAAAACATATATTGAATTTGGTTTGGACTATGGCTTGTAATAACCGGATTCATTTGACCAGGAGCAATATTGAAGCGAGTATGTAGATCACTCAATTCATTTACTATCTCAAATCTTTTATAAACCTCCTTAGCACTTTTGACTGAGAAGCCATATCTGCCACACATAATACTGTTATTATACACTATGTGCCTCTTGAAAAGTAAACAAATGTTTATTATACTTATATGCGTATGCGTACTCCAACAGTATCAACAGAAACAGCAATTAAAAAAATTCGTCATTTTCACCGAAAGCAAAGGAGAGTTCCCACATTAGAGGAAATGGCCAAGCTTTTTAAGTTTGCATCAAAGCGATCTGCTTTTGTACTTGTTGAACGACTTGCTGAAGCTGGATTACTTGAGAAGGATACCAAAGGGCGTATAACCATCCGGCGTACCTTTTTACCTTTGCCTGTATTAAGCTCAATTCATGCCGGAACTCCTGCAGATGAAGAAGAACAGTTGATCGAAACATTATCTTTAGATGAATATTTGGTTGATCGTCCTGAATCATCATACTTATTAAAGGTGCGAGGGGACTCAATGGTTGAGGAAGGCATAAAAGATGGCGATATAGTAATCGTTGATAAAAAGAAAGAACCAAAGGAAGATGATATTGTAGCTGCTAATATTGATGGTCAATTTACCCTTAAATATCTTAAAAAAATTAATGGTGAATACTGTTTAGTACCTGGTAATCCAAAATATAAAACAATTCATCCCAAAGATAACCTATCAATTGAGGGAGTAGTAATCAGTGTTATCCGGAGATATTAATTTTGATAATATAAACACATGAGTTCAAAAAGATTTTATTGCTATGTTGATGAAACGGGGCAAGATACAGAAGGAGACATTTTTATCGTAACTATTGTCGTACCTGAGAACAGAGATGAAGTACTTAAATATATTGAGGATGTAGAAGTACAAAGTGGCAAAGGTAAGTTTAAATGGGGTAGGGCAAAGCCAGATAAAAGATTTCAATATCTGGAAACGATTTTTGCTCAAAAGAAATTTCCTTTAAAACTTTATTACTCGGTTTATAAGGACACAAAAGAATATAAGACCTCAACCATTATTACCATTGTTAAAGCTATCCAGGCGATCAAAAATTATAAACAGCATAAATTTGTTATTTCAGTTGATGGGTTAGGTCGGAAAGACCAGCAATTTTATGGATCACAGATTCACAAGCTTGGTATTCCTTCTCGAAGGGTAAAAGGAATAAAACGAGACGAGAGCAATGCGCTTATTCGACTCGCTGATAGTGTATGTGGTTTTGTTAGAGATGTTCTTGAAGGGAAAGAAGTAGATGAAAAGAAGCTCAAAGCACTCTTTAAGGAAGCAATTGATAATGATCGTCTAGTTGAGGTTTAAGCCAAAAAAAACCCCCTTTCGGGGGAATAGCCTATCTAAATTTCTCTAGCAGCCCACCTATACGATTGGTCTTCAGCTATATTTTCTCTATATTACTGAATTTTATAGAATTTGTCAAGCCCCGCAATAGCCTCAAGTTAGCTTCAAGAACTACTTCACAAAAACATTAAATGAAAGTGAATTTGGTCCTTCTTCAAAACGAAAAGTAAAACGTTCATCCGTATCAATCTTAAAGCTTGCGATAAGTTCTCTCATCATTTTAATAATCTCTTTGGGTTCAATATTTTTTCTGATCAGTGGATGCCTATATAATGCTTTTCTTAAAGTGTCATCTGCCAGATGCACATAATTATCATAAGTAGTTTGAATATCTTTGTGTCCTAAAATAGCTGCAACCATTGTAATATCAACACCGGATATTAAAAGTTGGGTTGCTAGGCTATGACGGAACAAATGGGGGTGAACTCGTTTTTTAACTCCAGCAGTTATTGCCCTCTTTTTTAGATCATTTATAAAATCCTGCGGATGAAGCTTTTTACCAGTTAAACTGGTAAAAACCAAATCTTCCTGTTCTTTTCCCTCAGTTAATATCTTTAGTCGCGATATTAGAGGTTCAGTAATATGTGTATGGCGTATTTCTTTATTTTTTGTTTCTACAAAAGTAGCTTTACCTGCTGATAAATCAGCAAGCTTTACTTTCAGTGATGCCATTTCATCAAACCTACATCCTGTATAGGCAAGGAACATGCAAATTGTTCGATAACGAAAATCAATCGTTCTTGTTACTTCCTCAGCAGACATGGTATGAAATCTGCCGTAGGTAAGAGGAGTATTAATTATTGCTTCTATTTCATCGGGAGTAAGAATAATTATATTCGGTTTTACTTTCGTAAAGGCGGTAAAGCTCTCAAAAAACTTATTCTCCATTCCACGATCTTTCAAGTAATCTGAAATATATCTTAAAGTAAAGAAGTATGTGTTTAGAGAGTTGTTATTGAGTCCTTTCTGCTTGAGATAAAAAAAGAACTCTTCAACAGAGTCCTTGTTTAATTCCTTATTGTTTTCTATGAGCCATTTGTTTATTATATTGAAGCGGATTTTACAGAGGCGAACGGAATTAGAGGCTAAACTCTTTTTAATCGTAATATACCTTATGAAGTCCTGTTCATTCATAATATAGAGAAATTGTCATAAGTAAACATTTGTTTACTATTAATAATAGTCGATCAGTAGTTAAATTCCAACTGGTTGTTTATGACTCTTTCAATATCAAAAGTAAACTTTTGTTTATTTTAGGTCTTGACAACCGTTATTAACGCTGATATTATTAAGTTGTTCTTTTGAAAACCACAAAAAAAGACCCACTTGTTGTGAGTCTTCTATAATAACCAAGAGTCGGTTATTTTAGATTCAAAATGATAGATGACTTAGAAATCCCCGCTTTTTTGAGGCAACGAAATTAACCTTTTGACAGACACGTCATAACGTTATAACATCGTTATAATATGATACAGAAAACTATTTAAATTGGTAATTCTGTGGGTGTTGTTATCCCCAAAAATATACTTAATGAAAAGAATAGTAAAGTTGGTGATAAAGTTCAGGTTGATATTAAGTCTCTTAAGAAAGTAGTTGGGGGCGTAGATGCTAAATTTATGAAAATGGTTGACGAGTTCATAGAAGAGCATAAAGATGTTCTTGAGCAGCTTGTGCATAGGTGAAATATTTAACTCCACAACAGGTCTTAGCAATTCATGACCAAATGGTAAAAAGATTTGGCGGTTCAAGTGGTGTACGGGATATTGGACTGGTTGAATCTGCGGTAGCTTATCCAATGGCACCGTTTGACGGTGCGGACTTATATGAGAATATTTTTGACAAGGCAGCAGCACTACGACAGTCACTTCTTAAGAATCATCCATTCGTAGACGGAAATAAAAGAACAGCGCTTTCCTCCGCAGGCATATTTTTTAAGATGAACGGATACACCCTAAAAAATTATCATGAAGAAGAGGTAGAATTTGGAGTAAATGTTGATAATAAGCATTTATCGATTGAAGAGATATCAGTTTTACTTAAGAATCACACTACGATAAAAAGTTAAAATTGTTAAAAAAGATATTTGAAAAGCTTAAACTTAAAAAGGTTTTTTTATTTTAAAAAGTCTTTGAACGATATTAGGATGAAGGTGCGGATCTGATCTAAAAACCCCCTCTTATCCTTTGATAGATTTTTGGATAATTTCTATCTTTTCAAAGATTTGAGGCGTCTGTAAATTTAGAATGCAATGGCTCTAAATCTTCTATGTTGCTATTGACAAGCTTATTGTACGTATGTTTCAATTAATATTGAAGTAAGTAATTTATGCGAAAAAAAATGCCATTTATATTTAAGAAATCCAATCAAAAAGGTTTTACCCTTATTGAATTGCTTGTTGTGCTTGGTATTCTTGGTATTCTTGCGGCTGCTCTTCTTGCAGCAATCAATCCTGTTGAACAGCTTAATAAAGCACAAGATACTACGCTTAAAAATACTGCCTCTGAGTTTATCAGCGCAACAGTTCAATACTATTCAGCACATAATTCGCTTCCGTGGACTACTGGCTGTTATCCTTCTGCGGGTGCGAATGGACAAATAACCTCAGTAAGTCTCAATAGTATGAGTGGTTGTATTACCAATCCACTTGTTCAGGAAGGAGAATTGAAAAATTCATTTCTTAGCAATACTACCAGTTTGCAAAATATTTATGTTACTAATTCTTCAGGGGATCCAAATAATACTTTTGCATGTTTTAAGCCGCAGTCTCATTCACAACAGATTGATGCAAATGCCAAATATAACCAAGATGGTACGGCTAAGGCAGGATGCCCTGCTATAGGGAACTCTTGTTATTGGTGTGCCCAATAATGCCTCTTCAGTAATATCTTGAAATAGCTACAGCTTTAAAGTACAATTGTATTCATGTTTAAACCCGTTTCTCCAAAGGTTGATTTTGCAAAATTAGAAGTAGAAATCAATAATTATTGGAAAAAAAACAAGATATTTGAAAAATCGGTCTCTATGCGTCCTGTAGAAAAACGTTGGACTTTTTTGGATGGGCCTCCTTTTGTGACAGGTATGCCTCATTACGGATCATTGCTGTCCAGTCTTCCTAAAGATGTTTTTGGACGATATTGGACAATGAAGGGATATCGTGTCCGTCGTGTTTGGGGATGGGACGGTCATGGTTTACCGATTGAAAATAAGGTTGAAAATGAACTTGACTTAAAAAGTAAAAAAGACATTGAAGAAGTGGTTGGCGTTAAAAAATTTATTGATGAGTGTAAACATTATGTTAATGTTATTTCTTCGGATTGGGAATGGTATGTTGATCGTATTGGTCGATGGGTAGATTTCAAAAATGCTTACAAAACCTGGAATATTGACTACATGGAATCAGTTATGTGGGTTTTTAAACAAATGTATACGAAGGGATACATTTATAAAGGCCTTCGTGTTTCTCTCTATTGTCCCCATTGTGCAACTCCTATTTCTAATTTTGAAGTTGCTATGGACGTTGATAATTATAAAGAGATTCAGGATGATACGACGACGTATAAATATAAAGTAGTAGGCGAACAAAATACATATTTTCTTGCTTGGTCGACAACCCCTTGGAATAAAATTGTCACTACAGCACTAGCTGTTAACCCAAAATTTATTTATGCAATAGTATCTCAAAATGACGATATATATATTTTGGCTAAATCTACTCTTAAAATGTTAGGAGATAAAGATTCATACAAAATATTAGATGAAGTTAATGGTTCAGAGCTTGTCGGTAAAAAATTTGAGCCTCATTATGATTATTATAAAGATAGGGTTAAAAAAGGAGTAAAAGTTTTTGAAATTATCTCTGGAGATTTTGTTACTGCTGAAGAGGGAACAGGAATTGTCACAATTGCTGCCTATGGTGAGGAGGATTTGAAAGTAATGCGAGAACAAAATGTGCATGTCGAAATGCATTTGGATGATGAAGGTCATATCAAATCTGATTTTCCTCAATTTGGCGGTCTTTATTATCTGAAAGCAAATAAAGTTGTTGATGAAGACTTAGAGAAGCGTGGATTAGTCTATAAAATTCAAACACAACCACATCGTGTCCCTCTATGTTGGCGATGTCACACGAGATTGTATTACGCGCCAATTGATGCATGGTTTGTTAATGTACAGGAATTAAAACCTCTTATGAAGCAAACCAATGAAAAGGTAAATTGGTTTCCTAAGCATTTTAAACATGGTAGATTTCTAAAAAGTTTAGAAAATGCTCCTGACTGGAATATTTCACGTAATCGATATTGGGGAAGTCCTGTGCCTGTTTGGGAATGTGACTGTGGTGAGCGATTTGTTCCAGGGTCAATTAAAGAACTTGAAGAAGCATCAGGGAAAAAGATCATAGACTTACATAAACCTGAAATAGATGAGGTAACAATAACATGCCAGAAGTGTGATAAGAAAGTACGTCGGGTTCCCGAAGTGCTTGATAGTTGGATTGAAGCAGGATCTGCATCTTTTGCAGAACGACATTTTCCGTTTGATTCATCTGAACAATTAGAAGATTTTTTCCCTCCGAATTTTATCTCTGAGTATACAGGACAAATTCGAGCATGGTTTTATGTCTTGCATGTGATTGGTGCTGCGCTTTATCAATCTCAGGCGTTTAAAAATGTAGCTGTGACAGGGGTTATTTTGGGTACTGATGGGCGCAAGATGAGTAAGAATTTTAAAAATTACCCTGATCCACGGGAGATGCTTGAAAAATATGGTGGTGACGCATTGCGTTTATACCTTTTAGGTAGCCCGGTTATGCACGGAGAAGATATTTTGATTTCAGAGGAGCAATACAAAATGCAAGTGCGTACTACAATGTTAATTTTGTGGAATGTTTATAATTTTTTCATAACATATGCAAATCTTGATGGGTGGAAACCTTCAAAAGCCTTTGATCAAAGTGAAAGTGTGTTAGATGAATGGATTATTAGTTTAACTGAACAATTAAAACAAAATGTAACAGAAAGTTTGGATTCCTATGATACTGTTGCATCAATCGATAAATTGAAAGTTTTTGTTACTGATTTTTCAATATGGTATATCAGAAGAAGTCGCAATCGAACCGGGCCATCAGCAACAGATAAAACTGATAAAGAAGCATTTTATCAAACTTGCTATAAGGTTTTAATTACACTAGTGCAGCTTATGGCACCGATTACGCCATTTCTTTCCGAAGAATTATATAGAAATCTTACTAATGGAGAATCTGTCCATCTTTCAGATTGGCCAGAAGTAAAGAAAGCCACAAAGATTCAAAAAGAGCTTCTTGATCATATGCAGCAGGTCAGAAAGATTGTAGAACTTGGTTTGGCTGCTCGTAAAGAACAACAGATAAAAGTCAAGCAACCATTAGCAAAAATTACTGTCTCACTTGGCGAAAAAGAATATCAATTTAAGGATAATCTTGCACAGCTAATTCTTGACGAACTGAATGTTAAAGAGATTGCATATGATGAGAAAAAGGTATCAGAGACAAGAATTACTTTAGATACCAATCTCAATGATTCATTGATCGCTGAGGGACAAGCTCGTGAAATTATCCGTAAAATTCAAGAGGAAAGAAAGAAACTTGAGACTAGTCTTGACGAGAAAGTGATAGTCTCTTTAGAGAATTGGCCAGCTGCATTTGAAGAGTATATCAAACAACAAGCGCTCATTGATTCATTAACAAAGGGTGAGTTTGCAGTGAAAAGACTGTAATAGGAGGCGCTAATTCATGAAAAATTTTCTCCGGGTCGATTTTTTACTTTTGCTCCCTGTCGTTGTTCTTGTTTCTGTCAGTTTGGTAACGTTATTATCTTTGAACTTTGACTATTTTAAAAGCCAATTTGCTTCTTTATTTATTGCAATTGTTGGTTTTCTTATTTTTTCACAAGTAAATGTTGATTTTTTTAGACAGCTTAAATGGCCTATCTATATTTTGTCACTAATTTTTCTTTTAGTTACTCTCGCTATCGGTATTCAAAGTCACGGAGCAGTTCGATGGATCGATGTTTTTGGGATCCGACTCCAATTTTCTGAAATTCTTAAACCATTTCTTTCATTAATTTTTGCTTCGATGCTTGCAGAACGGTCTACAGTATCTTTTAAATCATTTTTTTTGGCATTGCTTTTTGTTTTGCCAATTTTTCTGCTTGTCTATTTTCAGCCTGACTTGGGAAGTGCATTACTATTCCTTCTTGTTGCCTTATTTGCGTTAATGATCAGCGGTTATCCTTTTAGATGGTTTGCTTTACTTTTTTTACCTTTTGTAATTCTGATGCCAGTAATTTGGACGAAGCTACATGATTATCAACGAAATAGAATTTTAACTTTTTTAAATCCGCAGGCGGATCCGTTGGGTGTCTCTTACAATAGTATTCAAGCACTTATTGCTGTTGGCTCAGGTGTCTTTTTTGGTAAAGGACTTTCGGAAGGGACACAGTCAGGTTTGCGATTTCTTCCTGAAAGACAAACTGATTTTATTTTTGCTACAATTGCAGAAGGGCTTGGATTTATCGGTGCTCTTATTATTATTACTGCATTATTATTTCTTTGTTATCGGATTTTTCGTATATTCAGCACGAGTAGTGACCGTTTTATCATGATATTCGCAGCCTGTGCTTTTGGATTTTTTTTAATTCCAGCGTTTGTTAATATCGGTATGAATTTGGGAATCATGCCTATTGTGGGTGTGCCTTTGCCTTTTGTTTCCTTTGGAGGAAGTTCATTACTTTCAAATTTTATTTTTCTCGGTTTGCTCTCTGCCATGAATTCTAGTGAGAAACATAAAAATGTGCTGGAAATTAGGTGAAAAATTTGATATAATTTGTATTATCTATGAAATATGCAGTTATTACTAGCGGGGGGAAGCAGTATAAAGTTACTGAAGGGCAAGTTCTTGAGCTCGACAGATTAAAGGCAGATCCAGGGTCAAATTATACATTAGACAAAGTGTTGTTAACTGTAGATGGTGATTCTGTACAAGTGGGCGCTCCTTACCTCGAAAATGTTTCAGTTATTGCAAAAGTTTTAGAACAAATAAAAGGTGACAAAATTCGCGTTGCTAAATTTAAAGCAAAAGCACGTTATCGTAAAGTTCAAGGTTTCCGAGCGCAATTAACTAAAGTAGAAATTATAAGTTTATCTGGGAAGTCTGAGAAGAAAATTGCTCCAAAAGAAGAAGTTGAGAAATAAGTTTCTAGAGCTTGACAACTGTGAAAAGTTGTCGTAATATTATATAAATTTTCACACATTATGGCACATACAAAAGCACAAGGCTCAGTAAAAGGAAATAGAGATTCACGACCAAAACGTCGTGGTGTCAAAATGTACGGTGGTGCACACGCAACAACTGGTAACATTATTGTTCGACAGAAAGGATCAAAATTTAGTGCAGGTAGTGGCGTCTCAATGGGTAGAGACTTTACATTATTTGCAATGCAAGAGGGAATTGTTACTTTTAAAACTCTTAAAGGCAAAAAATATGTTGAGGTAATCAATGGATAACCGAAGTAGTGATAACATTTACGAACTCGAAACTAACCAGCTTCAATCTAATCCGCTTCAACCGCGTGGGGTAATTACTCCCGATTCATTAACTGATCTTGTTGAATCAATCCGTGAGCAAGGTATTCTTGAGCCGATTGTTGTCGCAAAGACACCAGCAGGTTATCAAATTATTGCAGGAGAACGTCGATGGCGTGCAGCAAAAGTGCTTGGTTTAGTGCACGTACCGGTTGTTGTCAAAGTGACAACACCGCAACAAATGCTTGAAATGTCTATCGTTGAGAATGTTCAGCGTGAAGATTTAAACCCAATTGAAAAAGCGCTTGCTTATCGAAGATTAATTGATGAATTTGGTCTTGGAACTACAGAGGTTGCTAAAAGAGTGGGAAAAAGTGTTCCAGCTGTCTCAAATACAATTAGATTGCTTTCATTACCTGACGCTATCAAAGATGCACTCGTTGCTGGGGTTATTACAGAAGGCCATGTAAGGCCACTGTTGTCTCTTGGAGACACAAAGTTGATGTTAGATGTCTTTAAGACTATCTTGCGTGATAATTATACAGTACGACAGACTGAAGAGCTTGCTCGAAAAGTAAAAGGTGACATCCAGAAGAAAGAGCCACCAGCTCCAAAAGACCAACTATGGGTTCCTGAACAGGATCAAATGGCAAAAGAAATCGAAGAAAAATACACATTTGATAAGGTCCAAATATTTCAGTCTAGTAAACTCGCTCGTGTTACCTTGGTCATAAAAGGAGCACCTAACGTTACTACTGAAAAACTAAAACAAATTCATGATATCCTCACAAAGTAAGTTTTGTAGAGCATAAAAATTTCATCTTATCTTAGATTTTTTATTTCTGTAGTGATGTTGGTAATGGATTGTGGACGAGACGCATATTTGTAATAGGCCAATAGACAAAAAATGATTTTCCAATGACCATATTGTTTGGAAGCAATCCCCATTCTCGTGAATCAGAACTAAAAGGTCTGTTATCTCCCATAACAAAATAATTTCTATCAGGTACGATAAATGATTGACCATCTTTTAAAAATGCTCCTCCATATGTCCGCACATCGTTATGTAAATAGGCACTTTCATCGAGTTTATTACCATTGAGATAAACAAAACCTTCTTTTAATTCCACAGTATCACCAGGAAGCCCAATGACACGTTTAATAAAATCTTTTTCAGGATCTGGTGGAGCTTTAAATACAATAACATCACCATGTTGAATACCATTTACTCGTACAGCGATAAGATTTGTCAAAATATATTCACCATTTTTAAATGTTGGATACATTGAATCACCACTTACTTGGAAAGGTCTGAATAGAAAAATATAAATAACGAGGAAAATTGAGGCGGCAAGAAGTACCGTTTGTAATAGGTCCAGTGTAAAAAAATAGGCTTTTCGAGCAAATTCCATCATTCAATTATCTCAATAGTAAGGTTGAATTGTCAACGCGGTCTTGATTTGTTAGAATATGATTCATTTAGGACCCGTAACTCAGTGGTAGAGTGTTGCATTCACATTGCAAAAGTCAGAGGTTCGAATCCTCTCGGGTCCACAATGTGTTTCCCTATGACTTAAAAGTCCCTTTCTTCTTTATTGTTTGCTGAAGGGAGATACACTACAATGATAAGGTCCTAAAAGGCTATTTGTTCTCCTGTATGACTGTTAATGTTGTATCAGAATCTCAATATGCACCAAATTTTTTTCGTGGGATGCATACTGCATTTATGTCTCATATTAAGCTCCTGCGTAAAAATAATATCAGAGTAAAAATTAATTCATTTGGTAAGGCTGATATAACACATATTCATAGTCTGGGTCCATTTGCCTTATATAAAATGCTTACGAGTAAACATATTGTGGTAAGTACTCATACGATTCCTGATACTATGATTGGTACCTTTCGAGGCAGTAGATATTGGGGGAGATTGTTCAAGAAATATTTAAAATTTTTTTACAATAAAGCTGATTTAATCATTCTCTTTAGTCCTTATATGGCAGAAGAGTTAAAAAAAATCGGTATTAACAAAAAAATGGCCATTATTGCTAATCCTATTGATACTTCATTTTTTGTGCCAGATCCACATTTAAAAAAGCTAGTAAGGAAAAAATTTAACATTAAAGAAGATGCAGTTGTCATTCTTGGTGCTGGTCATGTTGTGAAACGCAAAGGAATTATCGATTTTGTTGCTGTAGCAAAGACAATGCCCGAATATGAGTTTTTTTGGGTAGGAGGGAAATCTGCAGGAATAATTCGTGCCGGAGTTAAAAAATCCTATCTGAAAAAAAACTTGTCTGCGAATATGCATTTTTTAGGAAGTTTTTCTTATAAAGAGATGCATGAACTTTACAATATGGCTGATATACTCTTTTTCCCATCATATCAAGAGACACAAGGTCTTGTTATTGTTGAAGCAGCTGCATGTGGACTACCGCTTATTTTGAGAGATTTGCCGGAATATCGTTCTCTTTATGATAATAGTTACTACTCCTGCCGGACAAATAATGAATTTGTAAAAGCTATAAAAGGGCTAGCTATGGATAAAGAAAACTATAACGAAGCAAGAAAAACTAGTCTTTCACTTGCAAAAAAATTTTCAATGGAAACTCTCGGGAAAAAGTTGCTTTTTTATTATACAGAACTACTGCAAGTTAAATAGGATAATCTGCTAGTAGAAAGCTAGTCTAAAAATAATGCTTTCTCTACCATTTTTTTAACAAATTGTTTGCTACGTTGCTTTACAGCAAGTTGTTTATGTCTCTGAATTGATTTAAGACCCCGATATAGGTATTCAATATACGCCTCAGGACGTTTCCAACGTCTAACTGAAGTGCTTACCGTAAATGTTTTCATGAATTTGATTTTTCCAATTGGGGCAAGATGGATTGCTAAATCAAGATCTTCATGGACCTTGCTATCATCAAGACATACAGAATTTTTTATCATATTCCATGCAATTTGCCTGATGGCAAAATTGGGGCCAAAGAGACAATCATGTCTTAGAAGTTGTCTGACAATAGTATTGTAGGATTGAATAAATTTAATAGAGGCAGTTTTTGACTGCCAAGTTCGTTTAAAAATAGTTGGCAAATCATAAAAGGAAGCTGGACCAGAAATTCCTACAAGTTGTTCATCCAAAAATGTTTTTTTTATACGTTTGATCCAAGTAGGAGGAAGTATGGTATCAGCGTCAGTGCGTGCGATAATTTCGTACTTCGCTTCATTAAAGCCATAATTTCGAGTCGGTATTATTCCCTGCTTTTTTTCATGGATTATTTTTACAGGATATTTTTGAGCAATTTCGACAGTATTGTCTGTTGAATTGTTATCAACAATGATAATCTCATCAGCTTTTATGCTTTGTTTCATGAGGCTATCCAAACATGCGCCCAGATATCTCTCTTCGTTGTATACGGGGATAACGACGGATACCCGTAATGTGCTCTCACGCATATGTATATTGTACAATGACTCGATATAAACTACAATAGTAAGTAGTATATGCGGCCTGCTATATCAATTATAATTCCTACTTTGAATGAGGAGCAATATATACCTGGATTGCTTTCTGATTTGGTAAAACAGACTGAAAAAAATTTTGAAGTAATTATTTCAGATGGCAATTCGAGTGATAATACGAGAAAAGTGGTAGATAAGTTCAAAAAGGACCTTAAGATTAGTTTTTATCTTTCTCCTAAGAGACATGCCTCCTATCAAAGAAATTTTGGTGCAAGCAAGGCAAAAAGTGACTACCTTTTTTTTCTTGATGCAGATACGAGAATTTCAACAAATATAGTTGAAAAGGCAGTAACACATATAAAAAAAGAAAACTATTCGTTATATTTACCGGTTATTGAGTCAAGCAATCCTAGATTTCGTTATAGCGCCCTTGTTTCGATAATCGTAGTTACTGTTAGATTGCTTCACAAGGTTGGTAGACCGTTATCAATTGGACCTATTATTTTGATCAAAAAGGATCTATTTGATGCTATTAAGGGTTTTGATTTGCATATAATTATTTCTGAAGATCATAATCTTATTATTAAAGCACATAAATATGGAATCAAAGCTCATTTTTTGACTGATATGAGCTGTGTTTTCTCAATGAGACGTTTGGAACGGGATGGAATGATCAACGTACTATGGAAGTATGCCTGGTTTACAGCAGAAACGCTTATACGAGGTGGAGTATATGGCTCTACTCTTAAATATGAAATGGGTGGTCAAAATTATAAACAAGTACAAATTTAACTCACCAAAATTTTTAATATCTCAAAATCCTCAATAGAATTGAGAGGTTGAAATGAAGATATCACCATTTGAAATCGAATATAAAAGAGCCGAACTTGCAACAAAGAGAAGATTCAAAGAACTTATGCATCTTTATGACTCCAAGTATGTAGAGATACAAGATAGGAATACTGCATAGCTTTGGAATTATTTAAATTAGAAGGAAAAGATTTAATTCCGGAAAAATTTTATGGTAGAAGGTATACTAATATTAGTAAGCTAATTTAGGGTAATAAATTTAGTCTACTGAATATTTGATTTGGATCCGTAAACATAGAAAAAGTTTATTTCAAAAAATATCAAAATAGTAAAATTAATTGGAAGGGAATTGACATTTAAAAAACTCTTTATGCATGGTAGAATTTTTATAGTATGAAGTCATTTGTATCAAGACATTTTTTGCTTAAAAAACGTAAGCTTAATACTAGTATTATTCTTGCACAAAAATCATGAAAATTGTTTTTTTGACTCGGTTATTTTTGCCTCATATTGGTGGGGTTGAGAAGCATGTGATGGAAGTCAGTAAAATACTTCTGCAAAAAGGACATGAAGTGGCTGTGATAACGGAAATGCTTTATGATATTCCTTATCAAAGGATATCAGAAGAAATTAATGGAATTCAAGTTTATCGTATTGATGTTGGTAAAGATGATAAGCTTAAAAAATTTCGGATTTGGCGGGAGATGGGGAAGTTGCACTCTGTGATTTCCAGAGCCGATGTAGTGCATTGTCATGATGTTTTTTTTTGGTATCTACCATTTCGACTTCTTTATCCTGCTAAACCTGTCTATACAACGTTTCATGGTTATGAGAGCTATCCGGTGAAGAAAAGTGCGAAAGCGATTCGTAAATTATCTGAAGAGTTTTCTTTCGGCAATCTCTGTATTGGAGATTTTATTGCTAAATGGTACGGGACTAAACCAACATTAGTTTCCTATGGAGCAGCGGATATTATCGTTTCGGCTGCAAATATTAAAAAAAAAGAATCTGCTGTATTTATGGGAAGGTTGGATGAACAGACGGGGGTGCTAGTATATGCCAAAGCGATTGAATTTTTGAAGAAAAAATATCCCAAATTTATTTTTGATATTATTGGTGACGGTAAGGATAGAGGCTTGTTAGAAAATAAATTTAATGTTTTAGGTTTTCTTGATAAACCTGAAAGATATTTTCCACGGTATCATTTTGCCTTTGTCTCACGTTATCTTTCGATTCTTGAAGCATTTGCGGCACGTCGTTTGGTGTTTGCAGTTTATGATAATCCAATAAAGGAAGATTATTTAAAATTAGCGCCGTTTGTGCAGTTTATTATCATTGAGAAGGAGCCAAGTGTACTAGCAGAAAAGATTGCATATTTTCTAAAACATCCAAAAGAAGAACAAAAGTTGGTGGAGCAAGGTTATCAATGGGTACAAGATCAGACCTGGGAAAATGTCGTTGCCTTATATCTTAAACTGTGGGATAAACATGTTACTTAGGTATAAATTTTTTAATAAGAGAAAATACTAAGAGAAAAAAAGTAAATGTTGCAGTAATAACACTTATATCCATAGCATATTTTCTATCGGGTGTATCTTGATAGATAAGTTCAATTTCATGTAAGCCTTTATTTAGTGTAAAGATGATTACCCCAGGAGATACCTTATCTGTATAGGTAATTGCGTGCTCCTTTCCGTCGATAAAAAGAGTCCAGCCTGGAAAATAAAGCGTATTTTCTTTCATTTTGACAGTAGAATTGGCTTGTATAATATATTTATGATCCAGAGATGTGTGTAAAAGCTCTTGAATTTGCGCTTTTCCTGATAAAATTTGGAGATGACTTGTGGGTCTTATGCGCAGTTTTGACTTTTGTAAGTCTGCCCATTTCGGAGAACTTGGTTCCAAAGACATTTTCCCTTCTGGTTGACTATATGTTTGTTGTATAAGATACGCGTCATCAATTGTTGTTATTGCTCTTCTATTACCCCAATTGAGCATAGTATAAAAAATAGTCAAAAAACATAAAATAATAATAAATATGTTATTGTTCCACTTTATTACTACGATTCCCGCAAGAACGGACGTGCAAAGAGCAACTAATTCAAGAAGTCGATAGGAGAATTGAAAATATTGTAAAAAAGGAATTATTTGCCAAATTGGTTGAGCAAGAGGAAGCATGAGAAAGACTAATAGGCAAAAAAGAATAAGAATGAAGATGAGTAATTTTGTCTGATATTTATTTAATTGGTGTTTTATTAGAAGGTAGATTGCCATGACAACGATTAATAATTGAGTATAGCCAATAAGATATGATAATTCGCCGTGGGGACCCTGAAAAAGAAATCCCAATCTCCATGGTGCATAAATAAGTTCAGGAAATGTTGTGAAAATTGAAAGGCTTTTAGCAATACTTACTCGTATATATTTTGCTTCGACAAGAATTGGCAGCCAGTAAAATATAGCAAGAAGTATCCCTAATAATATGCTTAAACAATATATAACTAATTCTTTGTATCTTTTTTTTATCTTCATTTTCCAGATAAGGAGGCCATAAAGAATAGAGATAGGAAGAAATGATAATGCAATAACTTGATGTGTAAGAATAAGGAGGCAATATGAGATCGCAAACATTATACTGGAAACAATCGTTGGTGACGTAATAACTCTCTTGGTAAGTAAAAGTATCAGTGGAAGGAATGTAAAAGAAAGCGTTTCTGCAATTGATACCCGAAAATGGAGATCTATAAGGTGATATGGTACAAATAAATAGAATATTGCACTCACCAAGCCTGATTTCCCTCCAAATTCATTTTTTGCCCATATATACATTATAATTCCCGAAAAAATGAAAGATAACGCAAGCAATAATTTGATACTCATCAGGTAAGAGAATCCTATGAAATGTAATAGCGATCCAAGCACATAGGGAAAAATATAAGAAAAAAGAAAATATGGATCACCATAACCGACATTCAATTCTGGAGACCATCTTGGGATACTATGTTCCACAAATAAAAGATGGTAAAAGGATATTGTCCGCATTGTATGGAAGGATAAATCGCCACTTTCATAACTTCCTATACGAAAGATGCTGACAAGAGGAAGTAAAGAGATAAGTATGAGAAAAGCGACTGGATGAATTCTCTTTTTTGGGAATACAAAGTGATAGATAAGTAATCCTATCAGAAGGATGATAGATGCTATAATACTAGTCAGTACCAAAGAGTGGCTTGATTTAGAAAAGTCAAAAGACATAGTATTTAGATTATTATTTTGTTTAATCTGTAAAACTCTTCTATATTAGCAAAAAGGTATATAATTATCACTATGAAAATCACTTTTATTGCCACTGTCTATAATGAAGAAAAGACAATTGGTGAATTTCTTACGTCTTTAATTGAGCAATCGATGTTTCCTGATGAGGTGATTCTTGTTGATGCAAAGTCGACTGATAAGACTAATGAAATTGTTAGACAATATGAGTCGCGATTTAAAAAAAAGAAAATATCTTTTCTTTTATTTAATAAAAAGGGGAATAGATCTATTGGTAGAAATGAAGCGATACAACATGCCACGGGAGATATCATTATTGCATCTGATGCGGGATGTGTATTGGATAAGAATTGGGTGATGGAGATTGCGAAACCGTTTAATAACAAAAAAATAGATGTAGTTGCTGGTTATTATCACCCTGTAACCAAAACAATTTTTGAAAAATGTATGGCTGCGTATACGAGTATTATGCCAGATAAAGTCGATCCTGATACTTTCCTTCCCTCATCTCGTTCCATAGGGTTTAGAAAAACTGTTTGGGAAAAAGTATATGGTTACCCTGAAAATCTTGATACGTGTGAAGATTTAGTATTTGCACGGACAGCGAAACAGAAAGGATTTCATTTCTCTTTTGCAAAAAATGCGATTGTCTATTGGCCGCAAAGAGCTACATTGAAAGAGGCATTTTTACAGTTTTTTTCATATGCATTGGGTGACGGACAAGCTTGGTATATTCGTCCACAAACACCTTTGCTTTTTTTTCGATATATAATTGGAGTTATATTAGTAGTTTTCTATTTCAGAACTCATTCACACAAGATACTTGCTACTTTATTTTTACTACTAATTCTCTATATTATTTGGGCGATTAAGAAAAACTATCGATATGTAAAGGATTGGCAGGCTTTTTATTTATTGCCGATTTTACAATTTACTGCAGATGTTGCTGTCCTTTCAGGGTTTACTATTGGAAGTATAGATAAGTATGGGATATAAAAGAGATACAGTAAAAGGCGTTTCTTGGATTACGCTTCTTCGAGGGATGACAAGATTGCTTACTTTTGTGCGTCTTGCGATATTGGGGAGATTATTAACACCTACGCAATTTGGCTTTTTTGGAATTGCTACATTATTGCTTTCATTATTAGAGATTCTTACAGAAACAGGGATTAATATTTTCCTTGTTCAAGAAAAGAACCATATAAAAGAGTATGTGAATTCTGCTTGGGTTGTTTCAATTATCCGAGGAATTATTTTAGCTCTGATTATATTTATAGCTGCACCTTTTATTACTACCTTTTTTAAGGCTAATGACGCTTATTTGATTATTGTACTAATTGCCCTTGTTCCATTCATCCGTGGATTTATAAATCCTGCTATTATTTCTTTTCAAAAAGATTTACTTTTTTATAAAGAATTTCGATTGCGTACAATTTTATTTTGTATAGATGTTTTTAGTTCAATTATTGTGGGTTTTATTACAAAAAACGCAATCAGTTTTGATGTTGGACTTATCGCTTCAGCAGTTTTAGAAGTATTATTGTCGTATACTCTTATTACATTACGGCCCAACCTTAGATTTGAATATCAAAAAATAAAACATGTTATTCATAAAGGATGGTGGGTTACAGTTACAGGTATATTCTCTTTTTTTGCTGAAAATGGGGATAATATTACTGTAGGAAAGATATTAGGAGTTTCATCACTTGGTATTTATCAGGTAGCATATAAATTTTCAACACTTCCAATTAGTGAGATTACCAACGTTGTTAATATGGTTGTGTTTCCTGTTTATGCAAAATTTTCCGATGACAAAGAAAGACTTTGGAATGCTTTTAAAAAAGTTACAATATTAAGCTCTACAGGTGCGTTAATTTTTGGAACGGCAATTTTTATTCTTGCAAAACCAATTATTCTTATTTTCATGGGAGGTCAATGGGTTGCTGCGATTCCAGCAATTCAGATTTTATCTGTTTATGGAATATTACGAACTGTTTTTGGCAATTTTGCACCACTTTTTCTTGCAGTTCATAAGCAGAACTATGTCGCTCAATCAACTTTTTTTAGAGTAGGAGCACTTGTCATTACTGTCGCACCATTGGTATTGCATTATGGAATGGTTGGAGCTGGTTTTGCTATGTTGATATCAATTCTTGCCGAGATACCTATTATTATTTATTTTTCACATAAAGTGTTTAAAAAATAATCTGACAAAAAGTTAAGATAAATTTCTTGACAATTTCTTGTAGAAAGTATATACACAAATTACAAAAATCGTTTTATAAATTATCTTTTTAAAAAATAATTGATTGGTTAACTCAGCCTAGATGTTGTATGTATGTTGGTTATTTGAGTTATCGTTGGGATAATTATGGCGGTGGCGGTTATAGATTTTGTTGAAATAAAAAGATAAAATAAATTTTTATAAAAGATTAACTTTATTTATTAATGAAGATTGCCTTTTTTCATGAATTACATTTTGGTGGTGCTCGACGGGTGGTTGTTGAGTATGGTAAAGTTTTTTCTAAAAAACATGATATTTCTATTTACTACGTTGGTGACAAAGAAGAAGTAGATTTAAAAAATGTTTTTCCAAGATCATATAATTATTATCATCCATTAATTTTCTATACTGGCGGAAATTGGAAGAGAAAACTCTATAAAGATTTTATTGAACCGTGGAGTCTTTATGCACTTCATAAAAAAATAGCTAAAGATATCGATCAAGAAGGATATGATTTTATTTTTGTACATCCATCACAATTTACCCATGCTCCTTTTATTTTACGTTTTTTAAAAACACCAGTTGTTTATTTTTGTCAGGAACCATTACGCATAGCATATGACCCTATAGTTACTATTCCATCAAACATCAATTTTTTAAAAAAGTTATACGAACGATTGATAAGAAAATTTAAGATGGTGATTGATTCTTCAAATATTAGGCATGCCACTATAGTTTTAGCCAATTGTCACTACTCAGAAAAAAATATAAAAAAAGCATATTGTATTGATTCCTTTGTGTGTTATCTTGGAGTTGATCCCAAACTTTTTAAACCACTAAATATAAAAAAAGAATTTGATATTTTGTTTGTTGGAGATGCTATATATATGGAAGGGTATGATACTTTACTTGAAATTTGTAAATATTTTCGAATAAAACCAACGATTTCTATTGTAAAGAAAGAAAAAGGTAAATACATATCAGATAAAGATTTAGTGAAGAGATATAATAGATCCAAGGTTGTAGTTATTTTAGGCAGGTATGATCCATTTAGCATGATTCCTCTTGAAGCAATGGCATGCAAAGTACCACCAGTAGTTGTAGAAGAAGGCGGCCCAATTGAAGCAATTGTAGACAAAAAAACAGGTTATTTAGTAAAGCGTGATTCAAAAAAACTCTATGCAATCATAAATAAACTTCTTTTAGATAGTAGTCTTCGGAAAAATATAGCAGAACAAGGATATGAAAGAATTAATCAGTTTTGGACTTGGGAAAAGAGTGCTGATCGCGTTATGAAGGCGGTAGCAGACTCTAAAATATTAGAGAAGAATGAAAGAAAATGAACATCCTCTTGTTATTGCAATTTTATTTTGATTTCTTATATGTGGAACATCCTGTTACCATAGAATAATTTTTTTAACTATTTGGTATTCTCATCCTGATGAATAGAAAATAATTGGTTGCATGTGGATCTTATTTATTTTCATTCTTGTTAGTATAGTCATCTGGAAGAGGAATAGGAACAATTCATCAAATAACGATCTGATCTTATCAGAAAGTCGTAGTCCTTCCTAAATAAATTACAGTAAACTCTTAATAAAAATGATTTTTCTCCAAGTAGCGTAATCATTAACTTCGATAGCGCTGTGCGATGGAAGAATGAAAGTGGTTCACAACAAACAGTTAATTCAGATAACTACCCTACTAATCAGCTTCATCGGGAATTGAATTTTGGCGTGTTCTCAAACGGTTCTTCAGTTACGTATACCTTCACTAAAACT
>DATMOG010000006.1:0-2037 GCA_035568375.1 Candidatus Sulfotelmatobacter sp. | reverse complement strand
AAGAATATTTGTATTTACCTTCAGCGCTAGAGTAGCATATGAATAAACACTAACATTCTTTTCTTTCTTAATTTCCTTAAGAAAAGCAGTTTTATATGCAGTTTGTTTTGTCTTTAAAAGATCCCTAAAAGACGATTTAATAGTAATAAAAATATAATTATGATATTTCATACTTTCATTATAGAATACTTTCTTTCAGTTTTATAATAATACCTTCAACAGTAAAGGTATCTGCTGTATGGATATTTTGAAATCCAGATTGAATAAGTGCCTTTGTTGTCACAGGACCAATTGATAAAACAGGAAGAGAGATAATCTTATCAAACTCACCTTTTTCTCCTATTTTCTTAAGAAAACCAATTACTGTAGATGGACTTGTAAAAACAATACAGTAAATCTTGTTTGCTCTTAGTAGCTCCTTGAATTTGTTATCAGTTTCTGTTATAAATTGCGTCTTATATATTGGAATATCTGTTACAATACCTCCTTTTTTCTTAAGTTGATTGGCAAGCAAAGGTGTTGCAATATCTGCTCTTGGCAAAAGAATTTTTTTATCTTTGATATCATGTAACGCTCTTGCTAAATCCTCAGTAGTAAATTTTTCAGGGATTGTCTGTGCTAATAAGTTGTATTTTTTCGCTTCTTTTGCTGTTTGGGGACCTACAACAGCAATATGCTTTCCTTGAAGACTAGAAGAATCAATATGTAAAGATAAAAGTTCCTGTATAAAAAATTTGACTCCATTTTTACTTGTGAACACAATATAATCAAAAGATTTTATATCACGAAGTTGCTGCTTATATTTTTCTACTAAATTATTCTTTATTACTTTAATAGAGGGATAAGAAAAAACATATAGCCCCATTACCTCTAATTTTTTTTGTAAAACTTGATTTTCTTTTTCAGGACGTGTGATGACAACATATTTCTCAGAAATATTTGTATACAATATCTTACTTTTTTGCAATAAACGAGTAGCAAGTCTTTTCCCCAATGTTTTAGATGAAGAAAAATTTCCATTCAATGAACCCTTAATTATATATTTTCCATCAAGTGAACCTATAACACCATATAAAGTAATTATATTCCCATTGCATTCAGCATACGCACCCACAGGTATTTTACATCCACCTCCAAACACTCTTGAAAATGCACGCTCAACTTTCACTGCAGTAACAGTCTCAGTATGATTAAGCTTTTGCAATAATGATAATAAAGTCGTATTGTTTTTCATTATCACAATCGCTAATGCACCTTGCCCTGGTGATGGAATAATATCAGTAACGGAAAAATATTGGGTAATGCGATTCTCTAAACCTAAGCGCTTTAATCCAGCAACGGCAAGAAATAAACCATCATATTCACCATTATCAAGTTTTACTAATCTTGTGTTCACATTTCCTCTAATACTTTTTATCTTTAAATCCTGCCTTTTCTGCTGTAACTGTACTTTTCGTCTTATACTATCAGTGCCTATTACAGCTCCATTTCTCAGTTGAGCAAATGGAATGTTTTCTTTGGCAACAAACGCTTCTCTTGCATCTTCACGTCTTGGAATTGCGGCAATCATTAACTCCTGAGATAATTCTTCTGGTAAATCTTTCAAACTATGAACAGCCAAATCAATAGTCCCTTCAATAAGGGCTGAATCGAGTTCTTTGGTAAACCATCCCTTCCCGACACTATCAAGGGGTATAGGACTCATATCCTTATCTCCCTTTGTAGAAATAGTTTTAATCGTACATTTGATATCTTGTTTACTTTTTTCAAGCTGCCTTTTAACTATATCTGCTTGTATAAGTGATAACGCACTCCCTCTTGCTCCAATTATAATATTTCGCATAGATTACATTTTACTATACTACACTCAATTTAAAAAAACTCATATAAAAATATTCGTACCTATTCAGTTATTAGAGAGAGCATTGAGGAGATACTTTTGAAGGGTAGGGAAAATCGGTTGGTTTTTCATTTTCATTGTTTGCAGAACACTCATATTGATAGCATGAGTGGTTGCTCCTTGTCTGCTTCGTGAAC
>DATMOG010000005.1:0-10073 GCA_035568375.1 Candidatus Sulfotelmatobacter sp. | reverse complement strand
GATTATGGTTTGCAAATTTCAGCTAATGAAACGCTTTATATCGGTAGTATGAGCTTGCAACTAGCAGTAAGCGCATCAGATTCATCTTCATCTTCATCAATTGATTCTGGAAACGATCCGAATTTTCCAAAGGGATGGGCTGCAGAAATCATGGCAGGTCCAAATTTTGTTGGGGATGAATCATTTATTTCAAATATTTCGCAAGCACAAGGAATTTCGGTTTATATTGGCAATAATAGTATTAGTGATGATTTGAATTTCACTTTTTCAAAGTCGTCATCCACGGCATTTTACAATGTAGGAGGAACTATTCTGCCACCTCCACAGTTTGATGGATTTAATGTTATTTCAGATCTGTATGGGATAAAGGCAATTTCAGCATTTAATGGCTATCCAGAAACGCAGACAGATAGTCCTTATACTATTTTATTATACTATGATCCTTTGAAGTATGCTGCTGCACATGAGCAACCTGAGATAGTAGAGTATAATCCTGATACACAGAGTTGGGAAAGCCTGAGTACTCCCAATATTATTAATACGAGTAATAGCACTATTGCAAATACCACGACTGACTTTAGTTATTTTGCTGTTGCTGTTGAGAATAGAGCCTTAGCGCCTGTTTTGGGTGTGACAACAAAAAAAAATGTCAGTTATGCCTCGTCTCAAAAAAATATACAAAATAAACATGACTCAGTCAAACCTCTTGGCACTGTTTCTGCAAAATCGAAAAATTGTTTATTATTTTTTCTTTGTTTTTAAAATGCAGACTTGATGGATATTTGCATATCCTGCAAGCTTAGAAGAGCGATTATTTTATATGAAATCTTTCAAGCAATTTTTATTGAGTACAGTTAAGCCATCTATAGGAAATCTTCTTTATGTAGTAATGTTGATGTTGTTTGTTGCTGGATTGGAAGCACTTCTTCCATGGCCTTTTAAATTTCTTATTGATAATGTGCTTGGAGATCAGCAGCTGGATCCTCATACTTTTCCAGATATGTTAATTCCTCATTTTTCCAATCAAGAAACGCTTGGGGTTTTTATCGTATTTCTCTTTTTCCTAATAAGTATTTTTCTCAGTTTTTCAGAATATTATCAGTTAATTAGTGTGAAAAAAGCGATTAGAGGCATTGTGCTTAAATTTTCTCAGTTAGCATTTCGTAATTTAGAGAATCTAGATATGGGTTTTTATAGAGAGCAAGAAGTGGGAGACTATATTTATAGATTAAGTTATGATGTGAATGCTTTGGGAGATATTATTGAACTCGGAATTCTTCCAATGATTACCTCTTTTCTTTTTTTACTTATTACTACTGTTATCCTTCTTACTATTAGTATAAAGCTGACGCTTATTTCTTTGGCAGTTCTCCCTTTTTTAGCAGGTAGCCTTTATATATTTAATAAGCGAATTGTGAGGATAACAAAGCGCTCTGAATATTGGAATAGTGCTGTATTTTCTTTTATTCAACAAGCACTTACGCAGTTAAAAGTAATTCAATCATTTTCACAAGAACAAAGAGAAGCAAATAAATTTGATCATAAAATGCAGATTGCACAGAATACTGATTTAAAACTTTTTCATGTTAATTTTCTATTGAGTTTACTTGTCGGCATTATTGTTGCTATCTCTTATTCATTTATTATCGGTATTGGTATTCAGTATTTCTATGCAGGTGAAATTACTACCGGTCTTCTTATCGTGTTTATTTTTTATCTAGATAATCTAACTAATCCGATCCTTACTATTATTTATGCTTGGTCTGACTTTAAAGAGTCACGAGTTAAAATATATAGAATGCGTGAGTTTTTTAATAAACATTTACAAACAAGCGATACTGGAAAACTGAAAGAAGTAAGTGAAACAAGTATCGAATTCAGAAATGTTTCTTTTCAAGGAGAAGAGGGAGAAAAAATACTTGATAGAATATCATTTCAGGTAAAACAAAATACCTTGACTGTACTCGTTGGAGTCAGTGGTTCGGGCAAAACTTCTCTGATTTCTCTTATTTCTCGTTTGATTAGTGAGCCAACCTCAGGAGAAATATTGATTGGCGGAAAAAATATTAAGGAATATTCAATAGAAGTGCTTAGAAAAAGTATTGCCTATGTTCCACAAGAAAACGTACTTTTTAATGATACTATTCGTAATGTTATTTCATTTGGAAAATTTAATGCAACTGAAGAAGATATTCATAAAGCAGCAAAACTTGCTGTTGCAGATGAGTTTATTAAAGAGCATCCTCACGGATATAATTTTCATGTTGGTGAAGAGGGAAACTATTTATCTGGAGGACAACGACAGCGATTATCTATTGCGCGTGCTTTTATAAAGGATGCAAAAATTCTCATTTTCGATGAGCCTCTCTCTTCACTTGATATTCAAACACGTGCACAGGTATGGAAAAATATCCATACAGTTTCTAAAAATAAAACAACAATTATTGTTACGAATATTCTAGATGTTATTACACAAGCAGATCAGGTAATAGTAATGAGTAAAGGTAAAATTGTAGAAATGGGGAAATACGAAGAATTAGCCAAAAAATCAAACTTCTTTCATTTTGTAGTAAAAATTGATTAAATAAATAAAGGAGGTGATTAGATATGCCTAAACCAAAAATTGGTAGGGTGAGTGTAAAAACAAAACCATCAAAACCACCACAAATACAACCTAAAAAAGGAAAAGGAAAGTAGTATAGTAATAACCTAAGTTTAAAAAATCCCTGCCTGGTTGGCGGGGGTTTTTTTTGAGGCTGGGATGTGGTAGTATTAATTACTCATTTCGAAAATATACTATGTTACATTTAATCAACAAATTCTTCGATCCCAACAAGCGAGAGATTACTTCCCTCCAGCCGATTGTAGATAAAATAAACGCTGAAGAAGCAACTGTTAAAAAATTGAAAAATAAAGATTTTGCCAAAATGACAGAGGAGTTTAAAGCTCGTATTAAAGATGGTGAAAAATTAATGGATATATTGCCTGAAGCATTCGCATTGGTTCGTGAAGCAACGAGACAAACACTTGGACTCAGGCAATTTGATTCGCAGCTTATGGGTGGTATTGTTTTGGCACAGGGAAAAATTGCAGAGCAGAAAACAGGTGAAGGCAAGACGTTAACTGCTGTTTCTGCACTATACTTACATAGTTTAGTGGGCAGGGGTGTACATTTAGTGACGGTAAATGATTATTTAGCCCGCCGTGATGCTGGCTGGATGGGACCAATTTTTCATATGCTTGGTATTTCTGTTGCCGCAATGATCAACGAGCAATCATTTATTTATGATTCCGAGTTTATTAATAAAGATGCTAACGATTATCGATTACTTCATCTTAGACCAATTAGCCGTAAAGAAGCATATGATGCTGATGTAACCTATGGTATTAATTCGGAATTTGGGTTTGATTATCTTCGTGACAATATGGCACAAGACCTCTCAACTGTCGTCCAGCGAGGTTATTATTACGCAATTGTTGATGAGGTCGATTCAGTTTTGATTGACGAAGCTAGAACTCCGCATATTATTTCCGCTCCCGATGAGTCTCCGTCACAGCGGTATTATGAATATGCAGGTGTTGTTGATAAATTAACCCCGGAAATTGATTATAAAATTGATGAGAAGTTCCGAACAGCTCATTTAACAGATCATGGTATTGGCAAAGTCGAAAAATTGTATGGTATTAAGGATATTTATGAAAAGGATTTTGATACAGTTTACCACCTAGAAGCTGCACTAAAAGCACGAGCACTTTTTCATCGAGAAAAAGAATATATTGTCAAAGATAATCAAGTAATTTTGGTAGATGAGTTTACCGGACGACTTCTTGAAGGACGTCGTCTCTCTGAAGGAATCCATCAGGCAATTGAGGCAAAAGAAGGCGTGCCGATCCAGCGGGAATCAAAAACACTCGCAACTGTTTCTTTGCAGAATTATTTTCGTATGTATGAAAAATTGGCAGGTATGACTGGTACTGCATTGACGGAAGCTGAAGAATTCAAAAAAATTTATAAATTGGACGTTGTCGTTATCCCAACCTATCGTCCAGTCCAACGGCTTGATCATTCTGATGCGGTATATAAAACCAACCGTGCTAAATATACAGCGGTTGTGAATTCAATTGAGGAAGCATATAAAAAAGGTCAGCCGGTTCTCGTCGGTACAACGTCAATTGATAAGAATGAAATCGTTTCCGAATTGCTTCGTCGACGGAAAATCAAGCATGAAGTGCTTAACGCAAAAAATCATTTACGTGAGGCTGAAATTATTTCTAATGCAGGGAAAAAGGGTGCGGTGACTGTCGCAACCAACATGGCAGGACGGGGAGTTGATATTGTTCTTGGTGGAGAGACGCAAAAAAACGCTGACGGTACAGTTAAAAAAAATTCCCCTGAATTTCAAAAATGGCAAAAAGAACATGATGAAGTTTTAGGACTTGGTGGGCTGTATGTTATTGGCACTGAGAGGCATGAAGCTCGACGTATCGATAATCAGCTCCGAGGGCGTTCGGGTCGACAAGGAGATCCTGGTGCTTCACGATTTTTCGTTGCATTGGATGATGATATCATGCGGCTTTTCGGTGGGGATCGAATAGCAAATTTGATGACGCGATTTAATATGCCTGAAGATGTTCCGCTTGAGCATCCACTTGTTACCAAATCCATTGAAAATGCACAGGTAAAAGTTGAAGGATTTAATTTTGATACAAGGAAACACTTAGTTGAATATGATGATGTACTTAACAGGCAACGCGAAATTATTTACCAGCGACGCCGTAAAATTCTTGAAAGCTCTCTTGACGAGAAAAATACTTTGCAAGAAGCAGTCCGTGAAAAAATGCATGATGCGATTACCGGTTTGGTTGAATTGACAGTCGCCAATCAAGCTATGTCAGGTAATTCAATCAATGACGAAATTGTTAAAGCATTTAATACGATTATTCCTTTTGATGATGCATCAAAAGAACAACTGAACAAGCAGCTTGAACAATATTATGATTCAGATGCAAAGATAGAATTTCTTATCAAAATTGCTGATGAAATTTATGCAAAAAGGGAAGAACAATTGGGTACTGCATTTATGCGCCAGATTGAGAAATTTGTTATGTTATCTGTTATTGATAATCTTTGGACAAATCATTTAGATGCAATTGATAATTTGCGTCAAGGTATTGGCCTTCGTGGATATGCACAACGTGATCCATTGGTGGAGTATAAAAATGAAGCATTTAGGATGTTTGAACAGCTAGTTTGGGCAATTGATGACGAGATTGTCCATAGAATTTACAAAGTTCAGGTACAGCAGCCGGTATCTTCTGCACCAATGTTCGAATCTCACACCCATGAAGACGGTAGTGTCCATCAGGGATCAGTACATCCAGAAACTATAATTCCTACTTCACAACCAAAGAAAATGGTCACCAATACGCCAAATAGTGAAGTTTCGGAAGACACAAAAGCAAAAAAAGTAAAAGAGGAGAAAAAGAAACTCAGCCGTAACGATCTTTGTTGGTGTGGTTCAGGGAAGAAATGGAAATTTTGTCACTATCCACAAAAAGGTTGATTTAACAACCTAAACGTTTATAATAAACATTATAGATAAAATGCCTATAACATTTTCATAACTAAGCCTTGAACAGGTATAATTACTTTATGTATTTTAAATTATCTACAGAAAAGCTCATAAATCAAAATTTAACTCCCTAAAGGAGATATAGAAGTTAGCGCATTTTTTATTGATACATTTTGCCTAGGGGCAAGGATTAGTAATAAAATTTTCAGGTAACGGTATGTTCATTTTTGCTCCGATTACTTGATTGATAAAGGATATAAGAAGTTGTAATATCTGCATAGTAAATTTGCTGATGGCACCGTTGTGATGTCTATGATTTTTTTCTTTATAGTTATGGGAGGAAGAATTTCTATTTGTTGTGCAAGACGTTTGATTTTTGTCAGGAGTCGCTGATACGATACTTGAGGATGATTGAGAACCACTTCCACTTGCAGATGAGCATCCTAAACAAATTGTATTGGTTGGAGAAGAATTATTTATAGTGATTGTAAAGAAATCTCTTAAATCAGTTGCTTTTGTTGCACCACCTAAGAGAGGAGTCGTCCCAAATATTTCTTCAATTGTTTTTAGCGTAGAACTGTGGTCATAATGAATAGTGTTAGAGTAATTTCTTTTTGCGAAAGGTGATACTATAATCATGCCAATTGGTCCATCACTACCATACTCACCTTCATCCCACGTGACGATAATAACGCCATTTTTATACGCTTGTGAATTCATGATTATTGGTATTTCTTTAGAAAGCCATGCATCACCTTGTTGTATTGTACCATCGTGCATGTCATGTATCAGATTAGGAGTAATAAAATTATAATTAGCAATGGCATTCTTTGCTAAGTCAGTTATGAATTGTTGATATGGTTTTATATGTTGGATACAATTTTGACTTTTTGGGTTAAGATTATTTGTAACATCGTCAAAGTAGGTAAACGGTTCATGTCTAACTGCATATTTTTCGGTATTAGCTAACGGACACGTCGTCCCATTTATATCTTCTTCATAAGCATTCCAAGTTAAACCAGCATTTTTGAGTAAACTGGTCAGATGTTGTGTTGTGCTTTGGTGTTCAGAAGCAGGGTCATTATCATTTAAAATACCAAAATTTGTTCCTGCTTCAAGCCATAAAGAGTTCGGTAGACTTGGATGTATCCCTGATGGATTATAATATTGCTCGGCGTGAGCGCCCATCGATAGTAATATATTATTGATATACGGAGCGGAAGAATTGCCTTTGATGTCAGACCAATTATGATTTTCCATCATAATGAGAAAAACATGTTGTATTCGTGAAGCAGCATATGCGTTCGGGATAGGAGATTTTTGTCCGAGTGCATTTATAAATGAAATTAGTGCAAGAATATATATTCCAAGAAGAGTATAGTTAACAGTTTTCCACGAAAAAGAGTGCTTCATTAACTATTAGCGTAGAGAACTTATTCGAGTAAGTCAAGAAATTTATTTTTTGAGAGCATTTTGAAGATTATGGACAAAGGGTGTTTCAAAATTATATTGTTTCTGTACAACTAAGCAATACGTTCTTATCCATTTGATGGGCATTTTCTGTTTTTTTAGATGTCCCTGATCAAGATCTTGTTGTATAAAATTTTCTGGCAATAATGCTACACCACTACCAAGTAATGCCAATTCTCTCATAAAGGTTACACTTGTTGATTCAGCATAAATTGTTGGTCGTATTCCATATTGTATGAATAAATCATCAATTTGGGCTCTGGTGTGCGAATCTTTGTTATATAAAATAAAAGGAATATTTTCTAGTGGACCTGAAAATGATTTTGAGGAGACAGGAATCAATTTTTCCGTATATATTTGGAGTAAGGTAAGGTGATTAGGGAGACGGTATGATGTATGTAGCACACAGAGAGCTGCATCAAGTGTTCCTAATTGGAGTTGTTGTAATAGTTTTCCTGTTGAATCAATTAGTAGTTCGAGATTATACTGCTCTGTTTGCATATGGGATTGAAAAAATGTGCCGAGTCTAAGAGCAACATTATCAAACATACCTATTGAATAAGTGGGTATCTGTGTTTTTCTTATCTGTGGATCATGGGCATTTGCCCAAAGATGGATAATTTTTTCTCCGATGATAACAAGGGATTTCCCATCTTCAGTGAGTTGTAATTGTTTCCCTTTTTGTATAAATAGCTTGGTTTGTAACTCTTTTTCAAGTCTGTGAATTGTTTGTGTTAGAGCTGATTGGCTAATAAAAATTTTTTCTGCAATTCTCGTTAGATTGCCTTCTTGTGCAACTAACAAAAATCTTTTTAATTCCTCTATCATAAGTAATGCTAATATATCATAAAATACATTAATTTTACAAATAGTTTGAGTTCTGTTATCCTTTGTTTTTATGGCTAAGAAGAGAATTAAAATTGCACTTGTAGGTATTGGTAATTGCGCCTCGTCTCTTGTGCAAGGATTGACATACTATAAAGATGCAAAAAAAGATGATACGATTGTAGGTTTAATGCATCCGATATTGGGTGGTTATGCCATTGGTGATATTGAGGTTGTTGCTGCTTTTGATATTAATCAAACCAAAGTTGGTAAGGACCTTGCTGATGCAATTTATGCGAAGCCAAATAATACAGTAGTCTTTGCGAAAGTAGAAAAGACTGGTGTAATAGTGCAAAATGCTCCTGTTCTTGATGGAATCGGTGAGTATGTGCAGGATGTTATTACTGTGTCAAAAAAAGATATTTTAGATCCAGTAAAGATTTTGAAAGAAGCAAAAGTTGCTGTGCTTATTTGTTACTTGCCGGTTGGTAGCCAGCAAGCTGTTGAATATTGGGCTGATGTTTGTCTTAAAGCAAAAGTCGGGTTGGTGAACTGTTTACCTGTTTTTATCGCATCGGATCCGACTTGGCGAAAGAAATTTATAGAAGCGAAGATACCGATTGTTGGTGATGATATTAAATCGCAGGTTGGGGCGACAATAGTGCATCGTGTGTTAGCGAATTTATTTCTCGATCGTGGAATGCCAATTGATCGGACATATCAGCTTAATGTCGGCGGCAATACAGATTTTCAGAATATGCTCGAACGAAAACGGTTGACCTCCAAGGAGCTTTCTAAAACTCGTGCCGTTACTTCACAACTTGATATTCATGATGAAGAGATTGCATCTGAGGATATTCATATTGGTCCAAGCGATTGGGTTCCATGGCTTAAGGATAATAAAGTTGCATTCATTAGAATTGAGAGCAGACATTTTGGGGATGTGCCGATGCATATTGAAGCCAGATTATCTGTGCAGGACTCTCCAAATTCTGCGGGAGTGGTGATTGATGCATTGCGTTGTTGTAAATTAGCTCTTGATCATAAAATTGGAGGGCCGTTAATTGAGCCATCTTCCTATTTCATGAAATCACCACCTGTTCAATTCACTGACGCAATTGCCAAAGAAAAAGTAGAGGAATTCATTGAGCAGTATTCCTCAAAATAGACTAAAAGCAAGTCAACATGGCAAAATTATAATTTTTTGTATGCGTGGATAATCCGCTGGATAACGGTATATAGTGAGAGAAATGTTATAAAAGTAAATGTCGCCTCGGCGATGTTTAATCCTATAAACGTAGCTGTAGGAAGATAGATATAAAGAAGGAGCGCAATAAAGATGAGAACAATCCTTTCGGATCTTTCAATAAGTCCCATTGCAAAGCTTACTTTTGGATTTGCTAATTCTCCTCTGCTTCTCACATAACTGGTGAGATAGGCAAAGAGTAGCAGCGGTGCAATGATTTCCCATCGGACAATCTTTGTGAAAGCAAATGCGGTTATTAAAAGAAAATCTGCGATACGATCCATTGTTGAATCTAAAAATCCTCCAAATGCAGAGACTTTATGATATTTTCTGGCAACCATCCCATCTAGCATATCGATGCAATTTCCGATAAGTGCAATAAGCGCTAAATAAAACCAGTGGTAAACCATAAAGACAAAGAATAATAGAGGTGGTATACTTCCTAATAGAGTAAGGGTGTTTGGCTGAATATGAGAAAGATACCTCACGATCGGATTAAGATATGTTTCGATAGTTTTTTTCTTCGAACTCAGCATACACGTTTAGAAAATTAATTTATGAAAGGTTCGCGTTACAAAGTTGATCTGCATACTCACTCTATCATATCACAAGATGGTGGTATCACTGCTGCTCATTATGAAAAAATATTGCGTTCCGGTGAACTTGATTGTGTAGCAATTACAGACCATAACGAGACGAATTTTGCACGAGTAATGCAAAAAAAATTAGGTGAAAGGATTATTATTGGTGAAGAGATTAGTACACCTGAAGGCGAAATTATTGGATTATATCTGAATGAAACAATTCCTGGGGGAATAAGTCTTGATGAGGCAATCGTAAGTATCAAACATCAAGGTGGGCTTATTTATATCCCGCATCCTTATGAACATTTTCGAAAGGGTTTACGGCGATTTTCTATTGACAGAATCACTTCGGAGATCGATATTATGGAAGTCTTT
>DATMOG010000004.1:0-29461 GCA_035568375.1 Candidatus Sulfotelmatobacter sp. | reverse complement strand
GAGGGTGTTATTAGCAGCATTGGTGTTGTTAATGACAAAAGCAGTAGCAGTACCTTGGTTGGTGATAGAGAAATTAGAAGGAGTTGTTGTATTAGCAAGGGTGAAAGAGATATTACGAGCATCAGTAGTAGTGATGGTATTGCCTGAATCATATGCCTGTTGTAATGTGACATTTAATGCATTTGATGAACAGATAGAAAATTGATTTGTAGTATTTCTACAGAGAACCGTGTTGCCAACAGTTGCTGAAAGGTTAGGAATTTGTGTTAGGGTATTGAGGATAATCTGGCCAGTCCCATCGGGAGAGATTGTGAGATTTTCATTTGGTCCAGTGGTAATATCGGTCGCTGCCCCTGCAAATGTTAATCCTGTTGATCCGATTGTTTTATTTGAAAGTGTTTGCGTTTGGTTAGCAAAAATAAAGGTGTCATTGCTAGAGAGAGCTGGGATGGTTGCAGTAACTGCAACAGTAGGAGCAACAGAGCTAATTGTCGTTCTATTAGTTGTACCCAAAACCAATTGGTTTGTTATATTCGTAAGATTAAGTGATGCAAAAGTAGGACTGGATGTTGCAGCGATATCTTGAGGTAAGGAAAGCCTGATTGCCCCTGCGCCGTTGGTGACATTGACTTGGTTTGGAGTACCCGTAATTGTTGCCAAACTAAATCCTATTCCATTACCGATTAGTAAGTTGCCATTTGCTGCATTTGTTGCATTAATACCTGTTCCACCTACTGCTACGCCAAGTTGTGGAACAGTGGAGAGTAGTCCAGAAGCATTATTCGTAACGACTCCAGCAGTTGTGAAAGATGATAATGTTGTATTTCCTGATGATGTCAAGGTCGTAAAGGCAGCAGTTGAAGGGGTGGTAGAACCAATTGCTGTAGCGTTGATGCCGGTTGCAGTCGTGTTAAAGTTTCCTGAAGTAAAGAGAATGTTATTTGTGCCGGTATTAATCGATGTAGCACTTAATCCTGCAAGTGATAATGAACCTGAGGTTGCAACCAGGTTAAGAGCTCCGGTTGTTTGGGTAAAGCCATTTGAAGCGGTCAATAAACCATTTGAGGTTACTGTGCCGCCAGTGTTTGTTGCGATTGTACCACTTGTTGCTAAATTGCCGTTTTCATCAACAGTTAAGGTATTTATACCATTTGCTTGAATAGTAAGAGCATTTTGTGATCCAGCAGCAGGAGTATTAATAACGAAAGCAGAAGAAGCAGTACCAGCATTAGTTAATGTCAGTTGTCTTGCATTACCAGTAGCAAGAGTAAAGGCGATATTTCCATAGGAATCTGTAGCATTAATGGTGTTGCCAACCTGATAAGCCTGTTGTAATGTGACATTCAATGCATTTGCAGGACAGGCAGTAATTTGATTACTCGTATTATCTCGGCAAAGGGTTGTACCACTTCCTCCAGCAGATGGAAGGGTGCCGAGCACCGTTGTGTTTGAAAGTACAATTTTTCCGGTGCCATTTGGAGTAACTGTTAAGTTAGCATTAGATGTTGTTGTAAGATCTGCCGTTGCACCCGAGAAAGTAAGGCCTGTTGATCCGATTATTTTATTTGAAAGTGTTTGCGTTTGGTTAGCAAAAATAAAGGTATCATTACTAGAGAGAGCTGGGATGGTAACTATTACGGGGGCGGCAGGAACAGCTGCATTAATTGTTGTTGTATTTGTTGTACCTAAAACAACTTGATTGGCTGTTGCTGCGAGAGCAAGTGCTCCGTTGTTATTAATATTTGCAACTTCAGTGCCGGCATTGTTCAGGAATGCAAGTTCATATGCTGGAGCTGTACTCGTCACCTTGTTTTCCAGACTAAAGCCGACATTATTTGATGTAGCTCCTGTCCAATAAGCCCCCTGCAGGTTGAATAGGTTAGAATTTTGTGTTGGCGAAACACCTGTTGCATCAGCAAATCTCAATAATGAAAGTGAATCAGTGCCGGATTGGTTCCCAATATTTACTCCAGAGAGAGCTGTGATAACAGTGCCATTATCAGTAATATGTGAGTCACCAATATTTGATCCTGTTGTAGTAAAGAGCGCTAAGTGATATTGTGTCCCACTTCCGCCCACAATTCCTCCTGAGCCAGCGCAGTTACCAGTTGTCAAACAGATCGTTCCGGTTGCATCAGGAATGGAGATCGTTCTTGTTGTCCCCGTAGTGATTAAGCTCGCATCTAGTATAAATTTTTTCGTATTATCGAGTGAATTTGCAAATGTAGTGGAGTTATCGACGAAAGTCTTATTTGTTAACGTTTGGCTTTGGCTTGCAAAGATAAAGGTATCATTGCCAGAGAGTGCTGGGATGGTAGCAGTTACGGGCGCAGTAGAAGCAACGGAGTTAATCGTTGTTGTATTGGTCGTGCCAAGGACGAGTTGATTCGTTGTTGTTTGCGAGGTGATAACACCGCTTGTCGTCAAGGAGCCATTTTCGTTAATTGTTAATGTTGGAGTGCCAGATGATTCGACAGTTAATGCATTTTGATTAGCAGCATTTGTGTCATTAATGACAAAAGCACTTGTTGCAGTGCCTGCATTGGTTAATGTCAGTTGTCGGGTACTTCCTGCTGCAAGAGTAAAGCCGATATTTCCATAGGAATCTGTAGCATTAATGGTATTGCCTGATTGATATGCAAGCTGGAGAGATACTCCAGAAGCATTTGCAGGGCATGCAGTAATCTGATTACTGGTATTATCTCGGCAAAGGGTTGTACCATTTCCTCCAGCAGCTGGAAGGGTGCCGAGCACCGTTGTGTTTGAAAGTACAATTTTTCCGATGCCATTTGGAGTAACTGTTAAGTCTTCATTGGTTCCAGTCGTGATATCTGTTGTAGCACCGTTGAATGTCAATGTGCCGCCGATTGTAGTCGCTCCAGAGGTCGTGAGCGTTGAAAGTGCAGTATTTCCCGTTACTCCTAATGTACCGCCAATTGTGGAATTTCCAGTAACACTGAGAGAGCCACCGAGGGAGGAAGCGCCAGTTCCAACAGTGAAGGTATTTGTTCCCAGGACAGAGGTATTTCCATTAAGAGAGACATTACCAGTACCGGTAGAGAAGATGGTTGCACCTGACTGGGTGATATTTCCATTGGTTGCAAGAGTTCCTGTTTTATCAACAGTAAAGTTAGGAGTGCCATTTGATTGGAGAGAGAGGAGGATGTTATTAGCAGCATTGGTGTTGTTAATGACAAAAGCAGTAGCAGTACCAGCATTGGTGAGCGTGAAAGAAGTAGCAACACCAGCATCAGATGATTGGTCATAGAGTGTAAATCCAATGTTTCTTCCTGAAGTTGTAGTGATTGTGTTTCCCTGGTTATATGCAAGTTGCAAGGATACTCCAGAAGCATTTGCAGGACAGGCAGAAATTTGATTGGTGACATTATCACGACATAGTGATGTAGCGGAGGCAGGAACACCTGAAAGACTGGTAAGTTGTGTGGTGCTACTCAAGATGATTTGTCCAGTTCCTGCAGAGACATTTAGATTTGCGTTTGCTTGTGTCCCGATATCTGTTGCTGCTCCTGTGAAGATAAGTCCAGTTGAGCCAATTAATTTATTTGATAGTGTTTGTGTCTGGTTAGTTAACACAAATGTGTCAGAACCTGTAAGGGTAGGAATGGTCAATGTTCGGGGAGCTGTCTGTGCATTAGCAGAGAGAATAGTGGTATTGCCGGTTGCACCAAGCGTTATCTGGTTATTGGTTTTTGTTAATGATAATGCTGCAAAAGTCGGAGCTGCCGTTGTATCAATATTTTGTGGAAGGGAAAGGGTAATTGTTCCAGGAGCGTTGGTGACATTGACTTGGTTTGGAGTACCCGTAATTGTTGCCAAACTAAATCCTGTTCCATTCCCAATGAGTAGACTGCCATTAGGAGCGCTGGATGCATCAAGTCCTGTACCTCCTCTTATTGGTGCAAGTTTTGCCTCAGAGGCAAGGATTCCACCTGTTGTGGTATATACAGGGCCGTTTGTTGTTAATCCAGAAAGAGTGATAGTTCCTGCAGCTGTAAGCCCGTTAGTACCAGCAATCAATCCACCGCCGGTTATTGTTCCGGTAGTGTTAATATTATCTCCAGAAGTTGCTGGAGATATTGTTGCCGTCCCATTATTTCTACTGAAAAATCCAACAGTTCCTGAAGTATTGGTAGTGGTGATATTGCCAGAACATGTAAGATCTCCTGTCGCGTTGGTAACTGTACATCCTGTAGATGTTGATCCACCTGCGAAATTAAGATTGCCACTAGCATCAATTAACAATCCAACCTGTCCTGTAGAAGTATTTGTAATGGTGTATTGCGAGTTATCAACGTTTACAACATATTGATTTTGGCCAGGATCAGTATCAGTAAAGGTGATTGTTGGAGAAGGATTTGCGATGGTGATATTTCCACCTGAAGTCGTCTGTCCGGTTAAGTAAAGGTTTCTATATTGTTTGGTAGGTGATCCCAAATCATATACAGCATTTTGATCCGGTCCAATACTTCCATGTACCTCCAATGCAAATGGATTGCCATCAGCATCGAGATCTGAAGGTATTGTTTTTATACCGACGTTACTGTTGGGGATGAGTAAATTACCGTTACTGTTGGTCGTGATGCTTGCCGTAGAACTTCCTACAGAGTTAAATGTTAGCGTGCCGTTTTGGCTATTACTTGTTCCAAGAATAAGATTAGCATTGGAGGTTCTGAAAAATAATGTTGATCCTTCCGGAGTTCCATTTCCACCCAAGACAAAATTATTTGAGATATTATTCGGACGGATATATCCTCCAGAGGTGATATCATTAGCTGTGCCAAATGGACTAATTCCAGCACCAATGATAGCAGTATCAAGATCTTTCAATACATTTTGCAAGTTTGTAGAATTTGAATTCGTAAAATTACTATAGACACCTATTAGACTAGCTCCTGAGTTAGTTGAATTTGTTCCAGATGATGTCAGAGAAATAGAACTCCATACGGGTAAGCCATTATTGATTTCGAGAATCTGTCCGTTAGAGGTTCCTATTGGCAAACTTGCAAGGGTATTTGATGATTGCGCATAAAGTAAATCACCTGTGTTGTAGGTTGTTAATCCTGTTCCACCAACCCCTGTAGTAATTATTCCTGATTTAATAGATTCAGCAGCAACTTGACCAGCTCCGCTAATGGTAAGATTTTGTGCTATATCAGGAGCCAACACACAAGCTGTACAACCACCTTTTGCAGCAATGGTAGCTAAAGTTTCTGAACTGCTAATAGATGTTCCATTAATAGCAATGCCACTACCCGCATTTAACGAAATTTGTCCGGTTTGGCCTTGAAATGAGGTAACAAGAGCAGGCAATTCAACAGAAATAGTTGGTGTTTGTTTGTCGCCGCCAATAGAGACGTTATTGCCACCTTTGATGTCATAGATAATATTTGGTGCAGTAATATTGCCTTTAAAGACACCCTTGCCATCTACATGTAAATCGCTGCCTACAGATACTTGATCACTCAAGACTACCGGCAAGCGGAAAATGATACGTCCTATCAATTTTAACTTACTGGTTTGTGAACCCAACACGTTAGGAGAACTGATACTTTCAGCTTGAGAATTGATAGCATTTTGAATTTTAGAAACAAAGAATTTGATCTGATATTGTTGAGTGAACCAAACACCGACAAGCATGAGTAACATCGCAACGGCAATTAGCATGTTGCGACGGGGTGGTAGTTTAAAGGAAGGCTTTTCGACAGTGATTGTGAGGGAATCTTTTATCTGTGATTTAAGATAGTCTTTAATAAAGTCGTCTTTATAGAATCCTTTACCTATCCACTGGACAAATTTTTGATAATGGTTTGGCTTAGAAGATTTAATCACCAATTTGTGGGCCCGCCCAGGCTCAATTTGTGTTGGTGGTAGTACTTCTGTTTGTTGTGAGGAGTTTCTAATTTGGATGAAGTGATTAATTTGCTCTTCTGTATAACCAACTTCGCCCTCTGGAGTAATAGTAGGTTTGAGGATATTTTGGTGATTCCATTTGATGAGCACATCAATAGAAACCGCTAATTTTTGGGCAGCTTCTTTTAACGTCAAAAATTTAAGTGGATTGCCTGGGCGAGCTGAATCCATGTTTCTTAGTAAAAAATAATTTCTAAGGCTGAGTTTTTATATAATTTCAGCCACATTATTAATATAGGTATTTAATATATAACTAGTCAACATTTCATTTATATTTTGAGGCTAAATTTATGTAAGAAAATGTTATAAACATGTTAAAAACGACATTTTTCTAAAAATACAATATTTAGAATTGTTGTTTGGTATTTTAAATAATATAAAAATAAGAAAGAGAGTGAATTAGCAATTATTTATTTCGATTGCTAGGACTTAATTGTGTTGATATTGCAATGAAAACTAAGTATAGATTTAGTAGGTTTTCCTTTAATGAAATAGAAAAAAAATAGGGGTTAAATACATGAAAATATAGGGAGAGAATTTTATCAGGACATATTTATACAGGACTAAATTAAGATAAATTATCGAGATAAATAATTTGAATATTAAATATGATTATTCATGCCATGTCCATATAATATGTTTTAAATATAAAATATTAAAGAGGATAATAGAAGCATTCTAGTTGTTTTTGGATAATTCTACAGGATTAAATATTCTTTATAACCTATTGCATTGGCAAAGAGATAACTTTCAAATTAATAATATGGAGAGAAATACATGTCGATTGTCACCGTCCTGTAGAAATACATCTACTGTCCTATATTATTATATTGTGCCTAAATCTGAATGTTTATACTTTTATATAGGAATATCATGAGTTTTGTAAATAGATATTCATTATTATTTGAATGACAAAAATAATAAGGGCTTAGTTATGAACATTATTGTTGATAAGTTGTTGATATGTATTATTTCAATAATTATAGTAATAACTTTTCACAATCTCTTAAAGTTGCTGTTAATTAAATAAAATCTGTTCCAGAAAATATTGTACAGATAGATATTTGATGTTATTTATTACTCGATGAGTTAGAGGTGTTTTTTTGAATCTTCTGATGTTGAAGAATTCTCTTTTGTGTCATCCTCAATAAGGAAAACTTCAATGCCCAGATAAATGTGTGCCATATCTTTTTTTACTTTTAATACTGCCTGTTCAAATTCAATTTCTTTTATTTTTTCTCTTTTAAGATAAATGCTTAATTTTGCTTTAATAATAGAAATAAAATTTGCGTGCATAGGGTAGATGTCAAACGCGCCTACCTCATTGTATGAATTAATGCGATCTGCTTCCCCTTCAAAAAGAATATTTTCGGTATCCCGTATCTTTACCTGCAGTACTTTTTGTTCACCCATATAGTTATTGTACTAGTCTATTGCTTATTTGTTTGTGTTGTTACAGTTTCCGTTTGAGATGTTACACTATTCGTTGGATCTGATTGAGTGGATTGAGAAGGAGGAGATTGTTGGTTATTTTGCGTATTGTTTTGCTCAGATTTATCAGCATTAAGTGTATGAGTTGTAGCTAATTCTTGTTCAATATCTTTTAGTGTTCCGATGTAAAGTAACTTTTCAGGTTTTAGCAAATCAACCTTTCCTTCAAGGATTGCTTTTACATCATTTACTGTTTCTTTAATAGAAACATGTACTCCTTTTTTTTCAGTTTGCGCTTCTACAACGGTAAAATTTTGTGTCATATAATTCATAAGCATTTTTGCGCGTTTATAGGTAATTTGGTCATCCGCTGATAATTCAGATTCACCAATAAGTGACACAATTCTTTCTAATGATTTTGCTTTTTTTAATATTGTTTGTGCATCAATTGCGGTTTGATAATGTAGTTCACCCACTGTTTCTATATTGAGTGAAGAAGAATTTGATGAAAGTATATCAATAGCCGGAAAGCGACCTTCTTGATATACCTGACGTGAGAGGATGAGCCCTGAATCCAAATAAGGAAAGATTGCTTGAACACCGCTATCAGTAAGATCATCAGCAGGAACATAAATTGCTTCAAAGGTCGTAATAGCATTTTGCTCAGTTGAAACAAGTCGTTCATGGAATGATGCCATCTCTGATCCGAGAGTAGCCTGATATCCACCTTCAGAAGGAATGGCATTCATAAGTGTGGACAATTCATACCCAGATTGTGCAAAACGGAATATATTATCAATAAAAAATAACACGTCTCTTTTCATGATATCCCTGTAGTATTCAGCAAGAGTTACTCCAGTAAATGCGGTACGAAATCTAAGTGCAGGATTTTCTCCCATACTTCCATAAATCAGACTAACACCTTGCATAACTTTACTTTCTATTAGTGTTTGAAAAAGTTCTTCTCCTTCACGGGTTCGTTCACCAACACCAGTAAAAACTGACACATTTTTTTCAGGATTTAAGATAACTAAATTGTGGATAATTTCTGAAATAATAACTGTTTTCCCAACACCAGCACCTCCAAACAATCCAACTTTTCCACCTTTTACGATAGGGGTAAAAAAGTCTACTGTTTTAATGCCTGTTTCTAGAATCGTTTTAGGAATTGTGACATTAGCAAAAGTAACCCCTTTTGAAATAATTGCTTTTTGTTCTTTTGTATGGATTTCTCCTAAACCGTCTTGAGGTTCTCCCAGGGTATTAATGACTCGTCCAAGCATCTCAGGGCCGACAGGAATTTTGATAGGTTGTTCAGTGCTAATAATAGGAGATCCATGGTGAAGTTTGGTTATACTGGTGAGAGCGAGGCAAAAGAATGAATTCGGCGAGGCAGAACGATAGACTTCCATTTTCACTGATGGATCATTTTTAGAAATTAGAACGTCATTAAACCTTGGTTTTTCTTCTAAAAATTCGACTTCAATAATTTGTCCTTTAACACTGACAACTTTTCCAGTAATCATAAAAATTATATCCCTCCCGTTTCATCAAGCAATACAACGACGCCTGAAATAGTTTCAAGCTGCTTTTTATTATCTAAAAGATGTTTTAGACGAGCACGCTGTTGATGTAGCTTTTTTGTTTCCTCCTCGATATGTCCGAGTGCCTCTTCCATTGCGTTTACTCGGGATGCATGTCGTGCCAATTGATTTTCAAGGAGTGTTTGACTGAAGAGATTTGCCATAATTTGGGTTTCAAAAAAATGGAAAATTTTTTGTAATGTAGGTTCAAAAATAAATCTGTCTTCTCTCAGGGTTTCTTCAAGCTTTTCTGTTTCAAAAATATTTTCTCCTGAAATACTAGTTTCAATAGGGCTCTGTTTTACCACATTGCCAAATTTTCCATAAAATACATGTACTTTTTCATATAGTAAAAATGTTTGCATAAAATTTCTAATGTGTGTTATTTCTATACTGGCATCTGGAAGCGCAAAATACTTAAAAGGTCTTCCTGTTTTTGCACCTTCAAGCATCGTTCTTCCTGCATTACCGATTACAACAATATCGGTTTGTGCAGGATCAGTTTTTTTCAAAGCCTCCATGAAAAGCTTATATGTTTTTTGCGTTACTGCGCCATATAATCCACCATTTGAAGATAAGTACACTAAGAGTGTTTTATTGTTTTTTTGTAGGCCTGGAAGTAAGCCATGCCCTCCTTTTTTAATTTTTTTCATTAAATCAACTATTTCGTGGGCGTAGGAAGATTTTAAGTCGACAAAAACATCTGAGATATCAGCTAAGAAGTCACGTGTTTTGAGTACTGAATCCCTGATTTTTTGCATACGAACAACAGCAATTTCTTCATAACTTTCAGCTAAATCTTTCAAGCTATTCAACGCTTCTAATTCTTCGTAGATTACTTTTCTTTGTGCCATAGTCTTTTATGATACTTATTATATTATTTTGTCGATTTTTCTATATGTTCTTGAACAGGTTGTGGTGCTGTCATTGGGTTTGGCACTGCAGATGGTTCTTGTTGCGGTGTCGCGGTAATACCGCAAATTTTCCTAAGTTTATCTTGATTTTTTAAAATGTTTTCATTAAACGTTTTTAGGTCGTCCGCAATTGCTAATTCCATGAGAAACGTTTGTGGTTGTTCGGTATGAAAAGTGTCAAGTAGACCTTGCTTCGCTTTATCAAGTGCTTCTTTGCTATCAATAATACTTTGCCATATCATAGAAAGAATAATTAATTGAATAGTGAGTGGAATAGTGAGTTGATAGGGTTGATTAAAAAATTTATAAACTAGCTCTCCGATTTTAAGATTTTTTTTAACATCGTCAGTTAGTTCCTGCCCAAAATGTGAGAGATTTTGTAGTTTTTCATAATTTGCTAAAAATGCTGTTAAATTTTTATTGACATCACGCGTTAGTTTATCTACGGTTTGTCTCCCAACACGAGTGACTGAAAGCGGGATATTTACTGCCGGACGCATTCCTTGATAATAAATATTACTATCAAGATAGATATGGCCATCAGTAATGCCCATAACGTTCGTTGAGACATAGCCAGTCAAATCGCCTTCGACGATTTCAATAACTGGTAAACAGGTAATGGATACTTCTTTTTTTGTTGGGTGTTTGAAATTGCCCGCGCGCTCAAGGAGTTTTGAATGGACATAGAAAATATCACCGGGATACGAGTCACGACCTGGGAAACGTCGAGCAAGCAAGGACAGTTCGCGGTAAAATTTAGCGTGAGTCGAAAGATCGTCAAGGATTAGTAATGTATGTATCCCTTGGTCTCTATAATATTCAGCGATTGACATGGCGGCATAGGGTGTTTGGTAGATAAGACTTGGGGAATCATAGGAAGATGTAGCAACAATGATTGATTTATCCATTAATTTTTCCTGGATAAAAAATTCTTGTAATTTTTTAATGTCACTTTTTCTTTTGGCAATTGCTGCGTAAATGGCAATAACACCTTCATTCACTTGATTTTTAATAATTGTCATCAATAATGAGGTTTTACCTGTTTTTCGATCGCCAATAATCAATTCCCGTTGCCCACGCCCAAGAGGGATAAGAAGATCTAATAGGGCAATGCCGGTGACTAAATGACTAGTAATTTTTTGCCTGCCTGCAATGCCGACTGGAGTTGCATCTAAATCACGCATGCTTTGAGGTTTGATAAATGCTGCTGCTGGATCTAATGGGTCACCAAGCGGATCAATAGTATGTCCCAAGAGTTCAGGACCAACAGGGATTGACACAAGTTGGTTTGTTTTGGTGACCATTGTGCCCACTGTTACTGGTTCATGAGAAAAAATTCTCGCTTCAATTTTCCCCCGATTAATTGCAAAAACTTCACCTCGTTGTCCTGTAGCGAATAAGATTACCTCATGCGTTTTGACTGTCGGTAAACCTTCAATAAAAACAATTGGATGACTAACTTGATAGACAGTTCCATATTCTCCTGATTGTTGTAATAGTTGCTGAAAATACGTATCCATAGTAGTTTATCTTCCAATGGTGATATCATTGATATTTTGATAGTTTTCGACAGGTTTGTTTTGCTGGCTTAAATTTGTTGCTGGTTTTGAAAGTTCTTTTTTAAGAATTCGTGTTACTGTAGGGCGTATCGAAAAATCAAAGAATTTGCCATTATTACTGATCAACGCTCCTCCGACAAGACTTGTATCAACTGTGATTTCAAAAAGCATTTGTTTATGCAAATTTACTAAACACCATTCAGAAAGCGCTTTAAGTGTTTGTACTTGCGGTTCAAATGCAATTGTGAGGGTAAGCATGGGGAGCATAGTCAGTTTTTCGGACAGTAAACGAAAAAAATCCTTGACTGCAGAAAGTGATTCGGTATTAATATTATTATTTTGCATAAGTACAAGAAGTCTGTCACTCTTATTTATTCCAAGTTGTTCTTGGAGCGCTTTTTCTAAATTAAAATTTGTTTGAAATGCCATTTCTGAGATTGTAGTAATTCGTGACAAAAAAATGTTCGCTTCTGTTTTTGTAGTAAAAAACTCTGATAAATCTAAATTTCCCATTATCCGAACACACCTTCCTTTTTTGCTTTTTCTAATGATTCAATCAATAGGCGATGGTGGTCATCAAGGGAAAGCGATTTATTTAATACCTCTTGTGACACTTCTTGAATGACTTGATTGATAGTTCTTTCTGCTTGTTGTAACCGTATCTTTTTATATTCTTCCAATTCTTTTTCAAGACGCGGCAGAAGAGATGCACGATATTCTTTAGACTGTTTGTCCAATTCTGCCTCCATGGTTTTTGTAATTGCCTGAAGGTTTATGAGCGATTGTCCTGCTATTTTTTGTAGAGAAGCAGAATATGTCTTTGTAAATACATCAGTAGCGTTTTCTGCGTTTTGTTCGATAGCTCCTTCCATTTTTGTTAATGCCTGACCGACTGATTCTTGCGAAGTCTCAGTAACAAATTCTGTCTTTGAGATAATTTGTGTTGCTTCCCGTGTTGCGTCATCAAGAATTTTTCGTTCTTTAGCAAGTGCTTCATCGACGATGTGATGATAATTGTCGTCAATTTTTAATCGTTCTTTTTCTATTGCTTTCTCTTTTGAATGTAGTCCCCAGAGGTAATACCAGACAAAGATGAAAATGACAAGATCCGCAGCAATAGTAAGAATTTGAAAAAGAGATGTGGGCAGCATAGTACTTTCTATTTTAGTTTAGTTGGAAGCATTTTACTAGATATAAGGTGCATGGTTGATTATAACCGTAAAATAAGGAATGCAACAGTGAGACCAGCAAGCACAATAATAAGGACAATCGAGACATTAAAAATAATACCTAGATGGATAATTCTGCTTGCAGATGGATTACGACCCAATGCCTCAACACCTTTTGCTGCTGTCCTTCCAAAGGTCATAAATGCCAAGATAAACGAGGCAAGAACAATAATTGCCGCCACAATATATTTATAAATTGCATTAGGAGAATCTTTAGTTGGAAGCAATGCATATTTGAAAATATCGGTGAGAGTGCCTGGGAAGGTAGATTTAGAGTTGAAATAGTGTAAATTCAAATTTACTGCAATTTTTTCTGTTTGTGAAGTATTAGGATTGCTATATTCTTCAAGTGCTGAACCGATAACATAACCTGACTTAGTTGCCTTAACAGCAACTCCAGGAATCGTTGAGGAAGTAAGTGAGTCACCTTTTTTAATAGCACCTTGCTGACTGGAAACGAGAACATATACTGTTCCATCAGAAATTACAGGTATGGCGTTTGTATTATCGTTAGAACTAATTTGAATAGCTGCATTCTGAGAAACAACACCTAAAATTTGTGAGTCATACGGAGTATTTGAAAGTATTGCACCATTTTGTGAACTTGAGACAAGATCTCCATCCTTCATATTATTTGTTGAGGTCTCAACAAGTTTGGCAACCCCCATTGTTGCAGCTCCTTCAACTTTTGCATCTGAATTGCTCAAGGTAGATTGTGCAAGGCTCTGAGAGGAAGCGATAAGAAATATGAGAGAAAAAACGAGAAGATTTAGAAGAGCGAAGAATTGTTTATTAGCGGTGGACATTATATAACTATAATAAATTAGAGGAGTGATTGCCAGTCTGGATTGTTGTCACTTGCTAAATCTTAAAAGAATTTTATAATGGTACTGTCAATTTGATAATGATTATAAGTGTATAATGTTAAGTACTCATACCGTATATCTGCTTGACATTTGCGGGTATTTAAGGGAGGATATGAACTATGACCGAATCTGAAGGTACCACGCCAGAGGGGCAAGTTGGAGATGCAGAAAAGCAAATTCCAGAAGCTCATCAGATGTTAGATGTGCTAGCAAATCTGCCTCCTGATCAACGAGCTGCGATTTTATCACAGTTGCCTCCTGATCTGAAAGAACAGTTGACGCAAGCAGTGAGTATCATGCAGACTGCCGGCGAGGCTCGCGCAGACAGAATGGAGCAAAATCCTGATATCCAAGAAGTTGTTGATGAGCAACTCAAGCAAGATCTATTAGATGCGTCAAAAAAAATAATTCCTGAAATTGATGATACAAATAGAGTAGAGTGCATTTCAGCACTTTCAGAAATATATAATGCATTAATAGATGAAACAACACCTATTGAAAATGAAGAAGTTGCATTAATGGAATTTGCTAAAAAGTTTGCAGTGCTAGGTTTTAAAAGAGGAACGGAAGGAGATGTAGAGATATTAGAAAGAGGCTATTCTAAATTGACACCGGAGCAACGGGCTAAAATTATTGAACAGTTGCCCGAGATCACTGAAGAAGAAAAAACACTTAGAGGCTCTATTGAGGATGATGATGCAGATAGTATGGTTGCGCAGGCAGGAGCATTGGGTCAAATAGTTGAAGCAACGGGTGAACAAATAAACGATGCTATTGATCATGAGATTGAAGACGGAAATATTTTACCAGCAAAAAAAGATGAATTGGTTGCAAATAAAGTAAGAGTTAGTGCTTTGATGAGCAAAGTTAGGGGCATTAAGGATCTGTTTGCTCCGGGAGAACCTGGGAGAACCTGGACAAGAAAATTAGGAAAGACTTTGTATTGGACTCTGATGATTGCCTTTCTCCTTGCTATTGCTGAGTTGAACATAATAAATAAAGCAGCAGGGAAAAGGCAGTAATAAGTGCGCCTGAGAGGATTTGAATTTTACTTTTCCATACTAAAATTATAACAAAGTCCCAAAGCGTATTGTGATATTTCGAAAATCGAAGCTATCTTTATTATGCGGGCCAGATGGGACGATATTGGAACTTATTTTTTATCCCAACCAAATTCGGTATAGACATTACCTTTTTTGTGCCACTCAATTGTCTCTTTAGAATTATCCGTTATATTTTTGGGCAGTGCATCTATAGAAAACCATTTTGCATCATCTGCTTTTTCAGGTTCATTATTTTTAGGTTTTCCTTTCCATTTTTCAGCTAAAAAAGTGAAATGGATTCTTTCACTATTTGTTATAAGATGACTAACATTTACAAATTTTATATCTTTAGGATCAATAATGACGCCAATTTCTTCTTTAGCTTCTCTAATAGCAGTTTGTGATGCGGTTTCATTTCCGTCCAGATGTCCGCCTACCAAAGCATATTTTCCATCTTCCCATCCAGTATTAATTCTTCGCGTAAGAAAAATTTTGTTGTCCTTTTTCAGGATAATACATACAGCAGCTACAAGATGAAATCTGTTTTTGATCATTTGACGTATTATATCGGTTCCCGAATGAATATGCTTTTTTAGAAAAATAGTTTAAATGTTCATTAATTTTCTATAGCTAACAAATCTAAGGTAGATAATAAGCAGGATTATCTTGATATTCAATAAAAATAGGTTCAAGCGGTTTGTCTTCTGCCCTTTTAACGCAAGTAAATTCATAGTATCCAGGTGTAAATTTAACATTTTTCCCGAAACCCTCATGCGGAATTGCCTGTAATGTACTAAGTAATGCATTTGCTACTCTTTCATCTCGTAACCGTTCTTCTTCTCCTTCCTTAGTCCTATGGAAGATTTGAAATACATGAGTAAATTCATCTCTTTTAAGAATATAATCAGGTGTCTTCGTCCCTATTGCAATAGGTAAATGTTCACCTTCTGCCGCTTCTAAAAAAACTCTTCCATCTGGATTGACAACAATGTTTCCACTCAATTCATTTTTAAAATATTCAGAAAGAGTAAAAGAAAATTTGCCTTCTTCACCTTTAGGAATATTATCATTAATATATTGTAAAACTTGTTCTTCTGTTAAATTATATGCACGTTTCCTTTGTAGTCCATTATCCCTTCCTTCTTCAGTTGGTGAAAGATTTATATAGAATTGAGGCGTACCAATAGAGTGAAATCCTCTCACAGGGTCCTGTAAAAAACTGGTCAACGGCTGCGTCTCTTTTCTATACCTTGGAAGATTTAAACGTTCTATACCATCATCTCTGACGCGACGTTCTACATCTATTTGTGTGGCAAACTTAGGGTCTATTTTTCTTACTTCTGAAGCCCAATCGTTAATAGTATTTGCTTTACCTGCAATGGATTCTGCCATATGTACATTATAGTGCAAATTCGGAATATTACAATGATTTCGAAACAGGCTTGAGACTTGAGTTTGACAAAAAAAATTTTAGTAAGCAAGGACTTAGTTATTTCTCTTACTGCTTTATAAACTCTTTTAACAAATTTAAATAATTAATCTGTATTTCTCTTTTAATCCAACTCTCTCGTAATGATTCAATTTTCCCATTTTTATTTATGATTGAACTACAAGGAGAAAAATAGAAATTATCCTTAGAGACTAGAAAAAGAAAGCAAGGATTAAACCGTGCAGAGATATCTCTTGCGATTTCCAAAATTTCACTAGTTGTAAATGTATTTCGATACTTTACTTCAACAAGAAATACTCTTTTTTTATCTTCTGATATAAGAGCAAAATCTGGAGCGTTTCTTATATTTTCTAGTACTTGCTGTATCTCTAGATGACGTTGATATTGGGCAAGAATTGGAGTTGTATGTTCATAACCTAGAGGGATAATGGTAAATTCCTCAGAAACTCGGAACATCTCTTCAAAAATAACTTCAGTTATTTTCCCTTTGATTAAATCTTCTGTATATTTTTTATCCATAACCCAAAGCTATAATTTGGCATCCATGCCATAGATACAATATGGCATAAAAGCCATACTTTTAGCAAGTATGGCAAGCATTTACGAAAAACTTGGTAATCGAATTAAATCACTCAGGAAAAAAGCTGATTTATCACAAGAAGAGCTGGCAGAAAAAGCGAAGATAGACTTAACCTCAGTTAGTGAAATAGAAAGTGGTCTTCGCAATCCTTCATTAAAGACTATTCATAAAATTGCTCTTGCACTAAAAGTTTCTCTTCAAGAGTTATTCTCATAAAATCTCTACTTGTGGTACAATTCCTCATTAATGAGTGTAAAAGATATAACAATTCTTAAATCAGTCGATCCCATTATAATATTGGATACGCCACCAAGTAAAAAAACTACTTTACTTCTTGCTATGATATTGCAAGAGCCTCAAATGTTAACCTTTATCGAGACAATGCGTCAACATACTAAATTCCCAGAAGGCACGGTTTTAAAGGAATTTGTAGGAGTGAACTTTTCTGAAATTTCTTTACTTAATGAGGTTATCTTAATTCCAATCCAAATGTTTTCAGATATGTTTTGCACTCAGTTAGGAATTACTGGAGATTTTAAGATACAAATAGCATTACTTGTATTCTTTAACGCATTTATTGATTTAGACTACTTTGAAGGATTTATTACTAAACCAGTTGAATTTGTATTAGGGAAAGCTAATATCGCTGCTGCAACCCACAATTATCCAAGTGAAATAGGAGCAATTTTTATACCTTATGACATAAATCAGACTCAGTTTATAAAATGGGTGAAACAAAATTGGTCAAAGATTCAAAAACAAATGGATGATAATCTTACAACAAATCCATATCAATTAGGAAGTTTTAAAAACATTGATCTCTCATTAGAAATTATTGAGTTAAAAGAAAAAAAGAAAATGTCATTTTCTAAAATTACATCACATCTATATAAAAAATACCCTGATGATGAAAGAGTATTAAATGAAGAATGGGTTAAGAAAAATTATTACTCTATGAAATTACTTCTAGCTGCACCTCAGTTGGCAAAAAAGGCTTAGTTACTAATTTCCTATACATTTTAAGTATCTGACTTCAAGGCTAATTCTCTCTAGTATTGCCATTGTATGGCAACTACAAAACAAAACGAAAAAGTACGAGCATTTTTCAAAAAATATTACAGCAAATCATTATCAGATCCCGAAATTGAAGAAATACATTTAAGCCTTTTCTTTTTAGCAAGAGCAATCCATAGGTATCGTCTCATACAGAGAGGGGAAATAAAAAGTGAAAAATAACTCTTCTCTTGGTGGTATTTCCGGCGGTGGCGCTAGCCCCGCCGGTAAGCCAAACTCCGAAGTGATAATAAATCCCCCTTATAACAACAAAATCCAAAATCAGGAAAAACAAACCCTATTCTTGACTAATATTAGATCATTTCAACAGAATAATATAAAAATTAACAATGCAAAAGAAAAATTAAGAGGCAAAAAATTTAGAATAAGAAAAACAAAACCATACTTTTGCAAAAATGGTAAAGTTGCTTTTTTGCATGCTGAAAAAGGAGTAATTAAAAATGCTAAATTTACAAGAGTTCCGTGTAATTCTTGGACTTGTCCAGATTGTTATTTACATAAAGCATTATATATAAAATACTATTTTCGTGAAGTTATTCAACTAAATAATTTAGCATATTTTTTAACACTTACTCTTGATCCTAAAAAAATCCCATCTGAATATGCAAACAATACGCATAAATATATTACAAAAATCTTTAATCACTTTATTACTATTCTTAAACGTGATAAAGCAAATCAATCCCTAGATATTTTAAAGTATGTTTGGGTTATTGAATTTCAAAAAAATGGAAATGCACACATGCATATATTATTAAATAAATATTTGCCAATCACTGTAGTAAGAAAACTGTGGATGCATGTAGGCGGAGGTATTCAAATGAAAATTTTACCTATTAAAACACTTGAAGGAATGAGTAACTACATTAGTGATTATATTGTAAAAGGAATAAAAGGAGAACGGGAGGAAAAGCCCTATGGATTTAATTATTTTGAAAGACGCTACTCGATAAGTAGGTCCTGCAAACGTCCAGAGAAAACTAAAATTACTTCGTATAGTAAACTTACTTTTATAGAAAAAATAAGAATGTTTGAAGAGATGAATTTGGAGTGGGTATATAAGACACTTTACAATCTTAAAGAAAATGATATTATCATAAAGTTTCAAGAGGAGGATCAAAAAACATGAAATACTTCATCTATTGCAGGAAATCATCAGAAGAAGAAAACAAACAAGTCCAATCGCTTGAAACACAACAAAAAAATCTTCTTGAATATGCAACAAAAAATAATCTTGAAGTAGTCGAAATCATCAGGGAAAGTAGAAGCGCAAAAACAGACGGAAATCGACCACTTTTCTCTTCGATGTTAGAGCGTATCAGCAACAAAGAAGCTACAGGAATTCTCGTACTTCATACAGATAGACTTAGCAGGAATGGTATTGAATCAGGAAAGATCGTTAAACTGTTTGAAGAAGGTTTCTTGCAAGAAATTCGTACTCCTAACAAAATTTATAACAGCATTTCAGACATGCTCTATATCGATTTTGATTTTGTATTCGCTGCGCATTATTCAAGAAATCTATCTATCCGAGTTAAAGAGGGCAATAAAACAAAACTTGAAAAAGGAGAATATCCTGGGATGGCTCCACTTGGATATATCAATAAAAATGCAAAGATTTATCCTGATCCGACACGAGCAAAATATATTCAAAAAGCATTTAAGCTATATAACCAAGGAGAACACTCATTGATAGAAATTGCAGAGATTTTATATAAAGAAGGATTACGGACAAGACGTGCTCACAAAAAAAATCATAGATCACTTATCCAAAGAGCACTCAGAAGCCCTTTTTATTATGGTGTCATTAGTAGAAATGGAGCACTCTACAAAGGCGTACATAAGCCGTTAATCAGCAAATCCCTCTTTGATCGAGTAAATGATCGTCTAAATGGTAAAAATCGCTCTAAACACTATACTCACCGATTTCTTTATAGACCATTTCTCTCCTGTGCTGTTTGCAACTGTCAACTTACTGCATCTATAAAAAAAGGCAAATATAATTATTACTACTGTACTAACGGAAAAAAGAAATGTCTGGAGCATAAAAAATATCTTACAGAAAAAGATATCGAAACATTAGTAAAAAAACATCTTATTAAATTTACTTTAAATAAAGAATTAGCCGATTTATCTTTGAGTCTTTATATTGAGGATTACAAGAAACAATTCACTGATAAAGTTTCAACAAGAGAGGTAATCCAAAAACAAATCAATACGATTAAGAAAAAACTTGATAATCTCCTAAATCTTCGTTTGGAAGAAAGCATTGATGAGACTACATATAAAGAAAAACAGAAAGCATTAAAAAACGAATTAGTAGAGATGGAAGTATCCTTATCACAAGTGAAAGAAGAAAACCTCGATAGAACTTTGGAACTTTTATATGAGATTAAAAATCGAGCCTGTAGCCTTAGTGAAATGTTTGAATGTAAAGATTATCAAGTGAGAAGTGATTTACTCAATTCTGTACTTTGGAACTTTGGGATTAAAGAGCAAAAAATAGCAACTGTTGAATATAAACTGCCTTATGCTTACTTCAAAGATTTGAACAAAACCCGTGATATTTCAGTTTGGCGGAGGAGACAGGATTCGAACCTGCGTGAGGGGTTTTATACCCTCGGTGATTTAGCAAACCACTCCAATGGGCCACTATGGGACTCCTCCAAATAATAAAAATGTTATTTTTGAATTTTGATTTATGTGCGGAGGAGATGGGATTCGAACCCATGAGAGCTTTCGCTCGCACGCTTTCCAAGCGTGTGCACTGGACCACTATGCGACTCCTCCATATAAAGTACACCCGAGAGGATTTGAACCTCCGACCTCAACGTCCGCAACGTTGCGCTCTATCCAACTGAGCTACGGGTGCGAATAGGTGTATTTTACCTCATAGGAAAGAGACAAGCAAATAGAGGAATGGTTAACTGATTGGTTTTTCTAACGGGAAATTTTTTTCAAGCCAAGACCCTGCTTTATCCACAAAACTTGGTTTAACATACTCACGAAAAGGTAGGAAAGATAAAAGTACTGTTTTGACTTGTTGTGTTGGAACATCTCCAAGGATAATAGTAAGTTCACCAGGAAGATATGCTTTTGTACGAATATGTAATACATCCTGCCCATGACTTTTCAAAAAATAGAAATCATAAAGCTCATCCCAGATAAAATAATGATCCTCAATCCTGATTCCTTCACTACTGACGCGATAATAGAGTTTATGTGGAGGTACGACTGCTAATGCAAAAACCAAAAATGCAAGTGAAATGACTAGTGCCATCAACAGATATTGTGAAAATAAAAAAAGAATTATTTCAATGGCAAGAGTTATCAGAAAGCTATTAGTATAGTATTCTAGCGAATGAGATTGATATGGTCTTCCTGGTGCATGCCATGAGAGATATGTTTTGATGTCATCTTGCTTTTCATTGTATGTAGCGTTTTCATCAGATGAATCATTTTCTATAGCATAATCTGCTTTGTTTTGGTATTCATCCATAATTTCACTCTAACTGATTGGAAAAGAGAAGTCAAGAAATGATATAATTGCTTTCTAGCGTATTAGTTAATGGTTCTTGATCAGTACGGAGAGGTCGCATAGTGGTCGAGTGCGGATGTCTTGAAAACATCTGAGGGTGCAAGCCTTCCGTGGGTTCGAATCCCACCCTCTCCGCCAGACTTAAATATCATCAGTTTTCTTCAAATGGAGGAGTCGCATAGTGGTCGAGTGCAGCGGTTTACTAAACCGCCAACCTGTCAAAGGGTTCATGAGTTCGAATCTCATCTCCTCCGCACATTTTTATTTAAAAAAGTGTAAGAGTTACAATCCCTACAATCATAACAGATGTAGCCAGTTTTTCTTTTTTTGTGAGATGTTCATGGAATAGATATGTGGCAACAACTGCTGATACAATTGCTGTTGAGTTACTTAAGGCCGCAACGATACCAACGTTAAAGTAGCGTACTCCAATCGTAAATGCCACTGTTCCTAAACAAAGAAGTAGGCTGTTAGAGATAATAGATCGAGAAACAATTTCTCTATATGGAATTCGTTTGTTTGTTAGTAGTAAATGCATACCTGCTGCAAGCGTCACTCCTGCTTCGACAAGAAATGCTGATAACCAGGGTCCGAGCCAATTCGTAGAGTATACTAGAAAAAAATAAAAATAACCCCAACCGATTGTTGCCATGAGTGCATATGGTATCCCACTTGATAATTGTAACATGTTTGAATTACGCCAATTTTTTAGCTCAACTGACATGACTATATTTGCACCTATCACTACTACAATTGCTAACCATTGAATGGGGTGAATATTACTATGCAAGATAATGGAGGAGAGTAAAACTGTAATGAATGGCGATGTTCCCGAAATCGGGGCGATGATGCCTATTCGGCTTATTTTTAGACCATGGGTAAATGCTAAGACTGGCAAATACCCTACAATGCCAAGCCCGAGCGTAATGAGTATTTCAGTATAATGAGTAAACTTACTGTAATTTGTTGCTGCACCTATTGCTAGGATAAGTGATATAACAATACCACGTAAGAATAACATTTGTGCAGGACCTAGTTTTTTTGCGAGCGGTTGTGAATAGACATTTGCGAGTCCATATGTGATCATCGATAATAAACCACAGGCGATTGCCATTATAATAAACATGAGATAATTATATCAGTTCTTTATAAAAATCATTTTTTCTTTTGGTATAGCTTCCATTAATATAGTAGCATCTCGTAGTAGGTTAAATATCGTCTACGATCTTCAAAGGATATGATAGTAACATTTTAAAACATGTGTAAGGAATGCTAATATATACATATTTCTTATTTTATCTCTGTGTAATGATCGTAATCATTTGTAATCTATAGTTAAATCTTATAGAATAATAGATGAGTGATTAAGAAAAGTTTTGTTTCTATTGTTCTCTCTTTTATTCTGCCACATTTTTCTTTTTTAGTATTTTTATAAATTTAGCTTATGTTGCCTATATTTATTGTTGATTTTGATAGTACTATTGTAACTGTAGAATCTATTGATGAGCTTGCTCGTATTGCGTTGGAAGATAATCCCAACAAAGAAAGAGTGGCACGACAAATTTCCGATATCACTAATCAAGCGATGGAGGGTATTCTTGATTTTCCTACCTCTTTGGAGCAACGTTTAGCGCTTTTTCAGCCGACGAAAGACGATCTGGAGAAAACGGTGAAATTATTGAAAGAGAATATCACTCCTTCTTTCAGACGCAATAAAGCGTTTTTTCAAAAATACCATAAGCAAATTTATATTATTTCCGGAGGTTTTCAAGAGTGTATTATGCCTGTTATTAAAGAATTTGGTATTACAGAGGATCATATCCTTGCAAATAATTTTACCTATGACGCAAATGGAACAATCACCGGATTTGATAAAACCAATCTGTTAGCGCAGGTAAATGGAAAAGTAAAAGTAGTTGCATCGCTCAATCATCCTGGAAAGATTTGCGTCATTGGTGATGGTATCACGGATTATCAAATTAAAGAGCAGGGGAAAGCTGATATTTTTTTTGCATTTACTGAGAATGTCTATCGAAAAGGTGTTGCAGCAAAGGCAGATAAAATAATCAGAAGTTTTGATGAGCTGTTATTTGCTTATAAATTACCTCGTTCACAGTCATATCCGACATCAAAGATGAAAGTACTTCTACTTGAAAATATTAGTCAGGAAGCAGTAGTAAAATTTCAAGAAGAAGGGTATCTTGTTGAAATAGTAACCCGTTCTCTTTCTGAAGATGAGCTTCTTGAAAAAATTTCTGATATATCAATCCTTTGCATTCGTTCAAAAACTGAGATAACGAAAAAAGTATTTGAAAAAGCAAAAAAATTGCAGGTGATCGGTGCTTTTTGTATTGGGACAAATAATATCGATTTATCTATTGCAGCACAGAAAGGAATTGCTGTTTTTAACGCTCCGTACAGTAATACCCGAAGCGTTGTTGAATTGGTTATTGGTGACATTATTATGCTCTATCGGAATATAGGAGATTTGAGTAGTGGGATGCATCATGGAAAATGGCATAAATTTTCAAAAGGTAATTTTGAGATTCGCGGGAAAAAGCTTGGCATTATAGGCTATGGCAACATTGGTACGCAACTTTCTATTCTTGCGGAGAGTATCGGCATGCAGGTATATTTTTACGATGTTTTGGAAAAACTTGCACTTGGGAATGCTATTCAATGCCAGACGCTTCAGGAGCTATTGTTGCTGTGTGATGTGATTACGTTACATGTCGATGGGGCAAAAACAAATAAGAATTTAATTGGCGTAAAAGAGTTCGAAAAAATGAAAGACGGAGTACTGTTTTTGAATTTAAGTCGAGGACATGTTGTTGATATTGAAGCTCTTGCATCTGCAATTAAAAGCGGAAAAGTTGCAGGGGCTGCCGTTGATGTTTTTCCAGTCGAGCCAAAAAGTAATGCAGAGCCATTTTCTTCACCCTTGCAGGGACTTTCCAATGTTATTTTAACACCTCATATTGGTGGTAGCACTGAAGAGGCCCAAAGAAATATTGGCAAATTTGTGAGTGACAGGCTAACAAAATATATTAACACCGGGAATACTGTTTTGTCTGTTAACTTTCCAACTCTGTCGTTGCCTGCTCAAAGGGATACCCATCGGTATATCCATATCCATGATAATACTCCAGGGGTATTGGCTCAAATTAATACAATTTTTGCCAAAAGCAACGTGAATATCGAAGGACAATATTTGAAGACCAGTGAACAGATTGGCTATGTGATTACTGATACTAGTACGACGCATGATGGTGATGTTTTGAAAAAATTAACACAAATTAAAGGGACGATTAGAGTAAGAGTACTTTATTGATGAAAAAGATTTTTTTTACACCAGGACCGACAGCATTATATCCTACTGTCATTTCTCATTTTCAACAGGGTTTTGATGAAAATCTAGGATCGATTTCTCATCGGAGTAAACAATTTCAAGAAATCTACCAATCGCTCACGAAAGGGCTAAAAAAGCTTTTAGACATTCCTCCTGATTATCACATTTTTATTGTTGGGTCAGGGACAGAAGCGATGGAACGAACCATCCAAAATTGTGTTGAACAAAAGAGTTTCCATTTTATTAATGGTTCATTTTCAAAACGTTTTTTTATATCTGCGCAGGAATTTAATAAGAATCCGGAAAGTTTTGAAGTTAAATTTGGAAAAGGTTTTCAAATCAAAAACGTTGCTATTCCAAAAGAGACAGAGTTAATTTGTTTTACTCATAATGAAACGAGCACTGGAGTAATGATATCTGCGAAAGAAATTGCTGCAGTTGCAAAAAAGTATCCAGACATGCTTGTTGCTGTTGATATTGTTTCATCAGTTCCATATGTAGATTTGGATTATTCAGTTCTTGATGTAGTCTTTTTTTCAGTGCAAAAAGGTTTTGGATTGCCTGCGGGATTGGGTGTAATGATTGTCAGTCCCCGAGCTATACAGAAAACAAAAAGGTTATTGCAGAAGGGGATTAGCGTCGGATCCTATCATAGTTTTCTTACATTGTTACAATCGGCAAAAAAATTTCAAACACCTGAGACTCCACCAGTTTTAGAAATGTATATCCTGGGAAGGGTAATTGAAGATATGTTGCAAATTGGAATTGTAAAAATGCGTAAAGAAATAGAGAAAAAGGCGCAGCTGTTGTATGATTTTCTTGACATGAGTGATTCCTTCGCAGCATTTGTCAAAGAGCCCGAGTTTCGATCGCAGACAGTTATCGTTGCAGATATTACAAAAGCGAGAAATGACGTAAAAAAATCTTTGGCAGAAAAAGGATTACTTGTTGGAAGCGGTTATGGAGAGTATAAAACTGCACAAATTCGTATTGCCAATTTTCCTGCACATTCTGTAAAGGATGTGAAGAGGCTAATTAGAGAATTGAAAAGTTGTTAAATTTGAATATTTTTGCTTTTCAGGCTGTACATCTTTAGGTTCACTTTTTTCTAGAAACTTATCCATATCGTCAGCAAGAGGGTGTAGTAATTTAGTCAAGACATTATTCAAAAAGAATGTTTGTAGGCATTGCAGATGAGTTTATTATAAAGTATAGGTGATTTGTTCAATAGCAATAAATATTACATTATTCTTAAATGGTTGTGTTATATTGATGGGGTATGGAAAAGCTATTAAATTGGTTTGCAAATTCGTTAATTATCATGATTGCAGCATATATTCTGCCTGGAGTTCATGTGGATAATTTGTGGACAGCATTGCTTGTTTCTCTTGTCTTGGGTATTCTTAATATTTTTATTAAACCATTGTTGCTTGTTTTGACTTTGCCTATTACGGTCGTTACCTTTGGTTTATTTTTATTTGTGATAAATGCTTTCTTAGTGCTTTTAGCAGGTCATATTGTGTCAGGATTTACTGTGGACGGTTTTTGGTGGGCTCTGCTATTTAGTTTATTTATCTCCTTCGTCAATCTCGTAATTTCAAAGATGTAAATTATTGTTTTCTTTTTACTGGGTGGCCGCCGAATGCAATACGAAGGGCCCCTACCATACGTGCTGCAAAAGATAGTTGAATTTGTTTATCTGTTTCTGAACGGATACGAAAATCATGAGCTTGTTCTATTGATTCGACAGGAAGACTATGCTTTTTTCCTTCTTCAATTGTCCAAACAGCTTCTTTTGAAGCAGAACCGATAACTCCCTGGATTGTTTTGAGTTTATGATCATTCGTTAATGCTTCAACTACCCGATCGAGCATAAAACCGGAAACCAACGTACCTTGTTGGTATAATTTGGCAATCTTTACAAGGTCAAAATTGTAGGAAGAATTTTCAAGAATACCAAATCCTTCACCAAGCGCTTGCATAAAAGGGTATTCAATACCATTATGTACCATTTTAACAAAATGTCCTGCACCACCTGTTCCAAAATACTCATGACCACCGTGAGGTGTAGCAAGACTAGTCAGAAGCGGTTTTATATACTCATAGGCACTTTTATCGCCACCAACCATCATCGGATATCCTTGCTTTACCGCAATTATTCCACCTGAAACACCAATCCCTAGAAATCTGACATTCAATTTGTTGAACATTTCAGCATGTTTCTCCGTATCGATATATTTTGAATTTGCAGCATCAATGACGATATCATCCTTTTGGATATATTTTGTCACTTCTTTGAGAATTTTAGCTGTTGCATCTCCTGCTGGGAGCATTACCCAAACTATACGAGGTTTCTGAAGATTTTTTATTAATTCTTCAATTGTGTGGAACGTTTTTATTTTTGGCTCTTGAGATTTTAAATCTTCAGCTGGTTGAGGTGATCTATTCCAAACGAGTACTTCATGTGCTTCTTTTACAAGCTTAAGAGCTACTCTACTACCCATTTTTCCAAGACCAATAATTCCTATCTGCATAGCGTTATTCTAAAATAACATTGATAAGTAAGTCAATGACTCCTTTAAAAAAAAGAATCATATGCTTAAATTCTTGACTTGATAAAATATCAGTATGAGTAAAAGAGCCTCGATAGAATAATTTATTATTTTTTGCTGACTATAAAACCTGAGGTAGCTTCTAGTTGTTCACCTGTTGAAATGGGAGAAGAGCCAGAAATTTTATCGTTTGTTATGGTTGCGGCATATAAATCATAACCGCTATTCCCTTGTGCTTGTAAATAATAAATATGGCTAGCTGTATTGGAAAATTCAGGGTAAGCAAAATTTCCTGTTGCAAGTATATGGATATTGGACAATCCTTCTGTAGTAACATTAGCGATATACATAACAGGTGTAATATCGTTGTTTCTTCCGAGAAAGATAAATTGTTTTCCGTCTGGAGAAAATGCTCCTTGATAGGCATTTTGAGCTTGAGTAGTTAGTGGAGTTGTAGTTTGGGACTGCATATTATATTTTTCAATAATAGAGTAAGGGCTATAGTTTTTATCATATTGATAGTAATCATAAGTGATGATATCTGGATTTGCTGGATCCCAAATCGGATGTGTAATCCCACCTGAATGTGGATCAGGAGCTGCAATTTTTTGGATAGAGCTAGTTGCTAGATTTTCGATAAATAACGCGTTATCAAGAACATAAGTGTTCTCTTTATCTTTGTCAGAAACAAAAGCGATTTTTTGTTGAGTAGCATCAATTGATGGGTCGGTAAACCAGTTCATCGTGTCGATATTGCCCGTATTACCATCCTGCAGTGTTTTTATCAATTTTCCCGTTGTAGAAAATTCATCAAGCGAAGTATAATTTGTTTGCTTATCAACACCAATAAAGTTATTTCCTACTGGAATTGTCTCAGTAAGCGCAGAGTGATTAGTTGGAATTGAAGTAGTGCCAGTATGTGTTAGAGAGATAATTGTGCCTTTTTCTGTGAGTGAAATATTATCAGTTTGTAAGACAATGTTTGTATCAAAGTTAATATTTGAGCTGAGCTTGACTTTATGTCCTTGAGCTGAGGCTACAAGATATCCTGTGATAAGAGGAATAAGAATAAAAATGATAAATGCACGTATTTTTCTCATGGTGTTTGTGCTGATTGGGATGCGATATCCTGGACCGATACTAGACTATTATATGTTGTATTACTCGCCTGTTCACCAAAAATATTTGAAATAAGCTGTGCCGAGGCTGTTGCATTTCCGATAACAATACTTTGTTTATCAGTTGACCAGCCTATCCGTGAATAGTTAGGGATAGAAAGAGTATATTGTTGTGGATTTGTCTTATTTGTTAGGAAAAGTGCTCCCAATTGAAGCGCAATGATTGGTGTAATATCTGTCTTAATCTGTCCGTTTAATGCATCAAATAATTGTGGAATTTGACTTAATGCAGTTGGATATCCGAGTATAGTTTCTTTTAATGTTAACAATAACTGTCTTTGCCGTTGGGTTCTTCCAAAGTCTCCAACAACATCTTCATGCCGTGAACGAACATATTGTAGCGCCTGTTCACCATTCATATGCTGCATCCCTGGCTGAATATCTAATCGTTGATAGCCATAAGGATTAGAGCTATTAATATCTGTCGGATATGAATAATCCAGAACAGGATGAACAACTTGCAGATTAATACCTCCGACAGTATCAATACTTTTAATAAATCCATAGAGTCCAACCCATGCATAGTGATCTATATGAATTCCAAATGTTTGTTCGACAACTGTAATAGCAGAAGGAATACCATCTTTTTCTGCTGCTTGATCAATTTTGCCATACGAAGTCCCATCAGGCATTTTTACCCACAAATCTCTTGGAATAGAAAACATATCAACCTTCGTTCCTTCAATATGGACAACCATCATCGTCTGCGTTAGTGGATTGCCACCGCTAAATTTTTGATCATTATCACTTCCTAATAGCAAAATGTTTGATTGATTGGTTGGTTCTGCTGTTGAAGGAAGTAAGGTTGTTTGTTTGTGGGTAAGTGTTACTTTTTGTCCTGTGTTGGTTGAGATAAACATTTGCAGTTTTTGTAGAAAGAAAATGCCATATCCGAATATAAAAAAAATAGTTGCACATACAATACAAAGGATGAATCGTATTAAAAGTGATTTTTCTTTTTTTTTCTGTTGATTACTGTGCTTTTCAAAATGAGGAATGTCGTATATCTTTTTCATGAAATATTTTGTATAGGTAGGTTTTTTAGCTTATGGATTAGTTTATAGAACTCTATAATAGCATATCCTTAAAAAGGTTATGAGTATTAAAATAAGAATTGGTTGCCATTATCTTATAAGAAGCTCTGTATGGGTTGATATTTTGAATACCATCCATTGATATTTAGC
>DATMOG010000003.1:0-5606 GCA_035568375.1 Candidatus Sulfotelmatobacter sp. | reverse complement strand
TGCTAAACAAACTTTTAATCATCCTCTTGCAGCATATAATGTCAGCGGCGAATTTTCTATGATAAAAGCAGCAGCAAAGAATGGATGGATAGACGAAAAACGTGTCGTTATGGAAGTATTGACAGGAATAAAGCGTGCAGGTGCAGATATTATCATCAGTTATTTTGCACCGCAAGTTGCTGAATGGCTACAAAAAAAATGATATGAATAAAGAAAAAAGAGCATCTTCAAAAATACTTATCATTTTGATGACATATGGTTCACCCAAAACAATTAAGGAAGTCCCTCAGTATCTTAAAAATATCTATGAAAAAAAAAATGCACCAAAGGAAACGATAAAGGAATTTCAGAGACGATATAAATTGATTGGTGGATCGCCACTTGTTAAAATAACTCAAGAACAAGCAGCAGCACTGGAAAAAGAATTAAATGAACGAAAAACTGGAAAAATATTTCAGGTGGTTGCAGGAATGAGATTTTCACATCCATTTATTAATAAAGTAATTAAAGAAAATGCAGAGGATGCAGAAAAAATTATTGGCATTATTATGTCTCCCCAATACTCTCCTATAATCATGAATGGTTATATAAAAGAATTAAGCACCGCAGTTAATGAATTAAAAAACAAAAGTGTGCAACTTACCTTCGCAACAGACTGGCATGCACAGCCGTATTTTTTAAATGCGCTTGCTGAAAAAGTAAAACAAGCAATTAGTACTTTTCCTACTAATGTTCAAAAGCATGTCATTATACTTTTTTCAGTCCACAGTATGCCAAAACGTATTATTGATAAAGAACCAAGTTATATTAATGATTTAAAAGATACGGCTGCTAAAGTCGCTAAACTTGTCGGTCTCCCTAAAAAAAGATGGATGTTTTGTTATCAAAGTGCAGGCCATACACCCGAAGAGTGGCTCAAACCTGATTTTGCCGATATTATGCCTGTATTGAAAGCAAAAGGTGAAACGCATGTTTTAATTGCTCCGGTACAATTTTTAGCTGACCATTTAGAAATTCTTTATGATGTCGGGATTGGTGCTCGAGAACAAGCAGAAAACCAAGGAATTCAATTTGCACGAACTGAGTCACTTAATACCTCACCCTTATTTATTAAAGCCCTTGCTGAGATTGCATTAAAAAAATAAACCAAAAATCTTAATGCAGACTTTTTTTAATCTTAAAATTGATTATATTTCGAACTATCTAGTTCCCATTATTTTACACAACTAGTTTAAACTATTTGTGTATTATTCCGAATACCTATTACTATAATAAAACTGTTGCTTCACTCATCCATTGAGAGGCATGCAAGTCAACCTTATTGCCTCGAAATACAACACCCTCTTGAAGTAACATTTCATGTTTGGTACTAATCCCTCTTCCTGCCGAATAACCAGTCAAGTTTCCATTTGAGGAGACAACACGATGACAAGGGATAGTTGTTAAATCAGGATTTTTTTTCATACACATACCAACCGCGCGGGCTGCTAGCGGATTTCCAGCAAGTCTGGCAAGTTGTCTGTATGTAGCGACTTTCCCCCGTGGTATTTGTTTTGCGAATTCGTATACTTTATTTCGAAAAATCCCTGTTTGATGCATAAAAGTTAGTTTAACATTAAGAGATACCTTATGCAAACCATTCATTAAAATTTTGTTAGACAACAATAAAAATATCATTTATGAAGAATCCAATGCATATTGGATGTTGCTAACTAAATCAAACATTACTACTTCTGAGGAAGAAAAAACTGCAGTACTTACCTTAGCAAATGAAAGAAAATTGCAAATGCTCATGCGGAAAAACAATAAGGTCTCTCTATCCGGCGAGTTCAAGGAGAAAGATAAAAATTCGATTAGGAGGAACAATTGGAAAACAAGCAACCGTCAACTTGATAAGAGACTTAAAGAAAAAACTCTTTTTTAATAAAAGAATAATGCACAGATTTTAAGCAAAAATTTGCAAATGAGAAGTTATAGAAAATATATGGTGTCTATGTTAATAGACAAACACTTAAACTTTAAATGAGCAATGCAGGATTCTGGCAAAGACGGAGTCAGAAAAAGATATGTAAACAGAACTTATGCAATTTAATGGTTCGTATCATGATTGATTTGAATATAGGTTTGTTGATACGTTTTTTCCTAATAGAGATTTGTCCTCTAGCAGCAATAGATGACACGACAGGAAAGATAACCAAAAACGGCGAATGAAGGAATAGTCATCTATATTTGAATTTTGAAAAAATATTTTAGTAATTTTCAATGTGAGATAAATGGATATAGGAAGAGTTATTATCAGATATTGCAAAGGGAGTGTAATATCATAGCAATACTTATTGAGTAAAAAAAGATTATTTTATACAATTAACTCATTATGGGAGATTTTTAAATCTATTTCTAAAAACCTGTCGATAGCCTTGATGAATTACATCTACTGTTGATTTATAGGCATCACCAATTCTACTAAAAGCAATCGTTGTTTCCGCTGGTGGCAATAGAGTAACATGCTTCCGTTCGCCTACAGCATCTTTTATTAAGAGATGTTCAAATATACTTTCACGTCTCGTGTCTTTAAAAACAGTATGAGTCCCCCTCTGAGAAATAATCACATATTCTTCACGATTATCCTTACCATTTCTCCTATACTTGAGAGTTACCGCTCTTGCGACAATTTCATCTATATTGACTTCATTTAAGAGACCTTTTGCACCTATAAGAGTCATGTAATCTGCACGACCTTTGTTACGATTGTCACGCTGATCAGGAGTTCTTAACTTTGGATCGGTATAACTTGTCACTCGTAAACTACTCTCAGGAGATCCATAATAAACCTCAGAACCCACAATCAAGTTTTTTCCAATTTCTTCTCCTGGGGAAACTCTTCGTAGCATTTCTCCGTCAGAAAATAATTCTCCGTCAGGGGTTGCAATAAGTATCAATCTTTCACCACCATCTTCACTTATAGAAGACTTCAAATCAGGTATTGGTGTTGCACATAGTCTATCAATAAAAGCAACAAGATCTGCACTTGAATCTCTTTCCTGTGGCTCTACTTTCCTTAGAACACCCTTGTTCAAATACTCTCTCGACTCACTATTCATATGCGAGAGTATATAGTAGTTTATTTTGCTAGTCAAACTATGAGTCTTAAATCTTGTACAAAACTTATTATGAGTTGCGTTGACAATAAAAAAGCAGTCCATACACTGATTATATTGTTAGAAGAAGTATGATCGGAGGTGAATTGCTTTTATGCTACATGTACCAAAACGACTCATAATCATGGCATCTTTCGAAGAAAATTTTGCCGCATTAACGGTAAGATGTTGTTTTAAAAATACTTATTAATTGTGTCATTATCGTGTTCGAGAATTTTTTTAGTTTTCTTTTAATAAAGTCTTAATACTTTATGTAATTACTTTACATAATGAGGTTATTTTGTTAGTATTTTGTATAAGGAGGTGATATAGGATGCAATGGGAAGTACTCGCAACTGATAAAGCAATTGATAAAACGATCGGTGCATTAAATGCTAATGGTTTTGACGCGCTTGTTGTTGAAACAGGAGAAGATGCAAAGAAAAAAGTTTTGGAAATTATTCCCAAACATGCTGAAGTGATGCCGATGACATCAGTTACTCTGGATACTATCGGTGTTTCTCAAGCAATCAATGATTCAGGAGACTATGATTCTGTAAGAAATAAATTAAACACCATGAATCGTGAAAAACAAAGCTCTGAAATGCAAAAAATAGGTGCAGCTCCTGAGTGGGCAATAGGAAGTGTTCATGCTATTACCGAAGATGGTAAAGTACTTATCGCTTCTAATACTGGCAGTCAATTGCCAGCTTACGTCTACGGTTCATCACATGTCATCTGGATTGTCGGAACACAAAAAATTGTAAGTAACGTTGCTGACGCAACAACGCGTATTTATGATTACGTTTTACCGTTAGAAACAAAGAGAGCTCGAAAGGCATACAATTTACCAGATACATTTCATAGTAACGTAAGTAAATTATTAATTATAAATAAAGAGCTTGTCCCTCACCGGATAACCTTAATATTCGTAAAAGAAAAATTCGGATACTAATATTTTCTCGTATATCATATAGCTCAAACGAAGTCTTTCATTTGGGCTATATGGCATTAAAAGGTATCATTTTGTTTGCAAACCGTGGATATCTCCACAATTGGATAAATTACTTGTGTAAAATACACTAAGGTAGAATTTGAATTTTTATTATTCCTGTTGTTTATCGATTAAAGATACTTTTGGATAAACTGTATTCTACCTATTACGAAAAATGATAGTAAAGATACTTATGAACTTTCAAGCATACATGATTTCAAAAGCTGGATTACATAGGTATATTTTTTACCTCTCTCTATAGTCTTAGTACTACTGAGAAACCCTGAGAACGTACGTATGACTTGTTTCTCTGAACTGCTACTTTTGATACAATATATCTATCATGAAAATCGCTATTCTTGGTGGTAGTTTTGATCCACCTCATCTTGGACATATTTTAATTGCAAGACAAGCAATCGAATTTGCCGGCATGGATCAAATATGGTTAATGCCGAATTATAATACAGTAGCCCATCATGCAATCTTTCAAAAACAGCTTTCACCTGTTGAAGATCGCTTTGCAATGGTAAAACTACTTGAAGATGAAAAAATAAAAGCCTCTAATTTTGAAATAGAAAATAACAAAAAAAGTATTACGATTATAACTCTAAAAATGCTTTCTGAACAATATCCTGAGCATACATTTTACTGGATCACAGGAAGTGATAAATTAGAAACTTTTTATCTTTATGATGATTGGCGTACTATTATCACAAAATATCACCTCATAATTTTTCCACGAGAACATATCCTCTGGCATTTGGAAGAAAGAGTAAAGGAATCCCTGCAGTTGCAAACTATTCCTAAAAATGTTATTGTTTTGCACAACAAGGAACTTGTTCTCACGAATGCCTCTTCAACAGCTATTAGAGAACGGGTACACAAAAACTTGCCAATCGATTTTATCGTAACACCGACAATAGAAAAGTATATTAAAGAACACAAACTCTATGTCTAATGATTTATTGACCATAAACCCGGCAATAGAAAAAGAACGCGTTATCACCTTTCTAAGAAGCACTTTTATAATGCAAGGGATCCCAAAGGCAGTTATCGGTATTTCAGGAGGGATTGATTCTGCAACCTCGTTTGCACTCCTTAACGAAGTACTAAAACCAAAAGATATAATTGTTGCTCATCTATATTATTTCGACTCAAATTTTTCAGAGATAAAAAAATATATCACTAAAATGCATATACCTCAAAAAAATATCCATCATATTTCAATTAAAAAACTTGTCGATGCAATGATAGAACTACAAAATATTGAAGTGAATGAGACAAATCAAGTTCGAATTGGCAACATTGCCGCGCGAATGAGAATGATTATCCTATATGATCTTGCAAAAAAATATAATGCGTTAGTGTGTGGCACAGAAAATAAATCTGAAAATTTACTTGGTTATTTCACTCGATTTGGCGATCAGGCATCAGACATCGAACCCATAGAGCATCTTTATAAATCACAGGTGTAT
>DATMOG010000002.1:0-5246 GCA_035568375.1 Candidatus Sulfotelmatobacter sp. | reverse complement strand
GGCACGAAAATATTATCTCGGTGTCACCATCATTTCTCAACAAGCAAATGATTTTTTATCAAGTGAGTACGGACGGGCGATTGCTTCTCAATCAGCACTACGAATCCTTATGCGGCAAGATACGACAACAATCGAAAGAGTCGTCAATGAATTCAAGCTTTCAGAATATGAAAAAGATTTTCTCTTAACCTGTGAAAGGGGAGAGGCACTCATCATCGCTGATCAGAATCATGTCGCAGTCAAAGTGGTTGCATCAGAGAAAGAGCATCCACTCATTACCACCAATCCTGCTGAATTATATTTACCTGGATGAATCCACTAACATTTCGTGCCATACTCCTTGCCCTTTCTTTCAGACGAGAAATCACCTACATTCTTTTGCTGTTTTTTGCAATCCTGTTATTACCCATTTTTGTCGTGACACTTGTCACAAATACCGGACTTCCTGTTGTCTCTGATCAACTCGCAACACGTAATCTCCACAATCATACTATCCAAATCCATGATCCAACGGGTAAAGTTATCGCAACTATTCAAGCAGAAACTATTTGGCCGATACATGGAGTAGTGACACTTGCATTTGGTGCATCTGATTTGCCATATCAACCTCTCCATACTGGCATAGATATTGCAGGAAAGAATGGTGATTCTGTCACGGCCTTTATGAAAGGGAAAGTGATCTACATTGGTAATCTCTCTTGGGGATATGGAAACCATATCATTATTGATCATGGGAATAATATCACTTCCCTTTACGGACATTTAAGCGAAGTAGATGTTAAACAAGAGCAGGAAGTCCAGCCAGGAGACATAATTGGTAAAGAAGGTCAGACCGGCTGGGCGACTGGTCCTCATGTACATTTTGAAATAAGAGTGTTTGGTGTACCTGTTAATCCACGGACGTTTGTAGCAGATAACCCATAAAAAATGTTGTATGTCACTATTATTTTATCATCTCATTCAAGCAAATACTCCTTTGTCTGATTGGATCTGATCAAATAATACTAAGAGATATTGCATCCTGATACCTTTTTCTCCTAATGTACAAAATGTATTGACACATTACCTAAGTTATAGCCAACGTACTTACTCAGTATCATAAACTCATGTTATAGCAAGGGAAAAATAGAATGACAGATTTTTGATATAGTAATTAGCGCACAGATAAGAATATTTGAGCTTATAAATTTATACTAAAAATCCGATATTCTGTTTTTGCGGCGCTATAATTGATATTATTCTGCTTTTATGATTAACTATTATTCATTATGACGGCAGAGAGTAGAACTATTCCTATAGATCAAAGTCGGCCTCGGATTCCAGTTTGGGGTGCAATTCAGGATTTTAAAGGGCTACTTGACTCAGGAACACCTATCGCTCATGCCCTTCCTGCATTTGCGAGAGATCGTATTGTTCCTTTATTAAGAGGTGTAACGACTTATGAGCAATTTGCAGATTCAACTGATGCTTTCAGGACCCAAATGAGTCATGCTGTCAGAAATTCCCAAAATCATCCTCGATTGGCAGCTGATTCATATCCCGGAAGAGTAATTGAACTTGTTGAAGATATATTTTTGGATACCCAACTTTACCCACGCATTTCTCCAGACGGGGAAGGTGAATTTCAAGAAGCACCCATAGAAGTAAAAGATGTAAGTGGCTTCCCTCAGCTTATTGCAGAGCGTATGAGAATTACTCCAGCAGGACGCAACAGAATATTGAAAGGCACTCCACTAATGGGTAACTCAAGTGTCGATACAAAAACATTTATTGATGTATTGGAAGGATCAGCTCGACGATATAACGATGAGAGTGATAGAGAAAATGCACAAAGAAACGGAATAATATATTCAGGGATGGATCGCATTGCTCAAGACTTTATGGATTCGCTTCAAGGCATTCGGTCCTCACGAGGATACCGTACACAGATGAGTTTATTGCATGATAGCTTACATGAAACCACAGTTGCATACAATGACTCCTTAAGACATACTAATCAATTTTCGAGTCGCGATGGTGTTAGACCAGATGAATCATCTCATTGGGAAAAATACGTTGCTGGCAAAGTAAGAGAAGGATATTTTACATTGCTATTTAAAAAAGCTTTCCAATAATCAGAAGTGGGCTCGGGTGTGTGGCTAGAAAGTGAGTAGGATATTTCCAAATAATTGGAAATCGCTGCAAAAAGAAAAAACAATCCGAATAGCAAAACGAAGGACTTGTAGCTATCTTTTTATTAATCATTTAGCGACTAACTCATATAAAAGTACGTACTTCATTCAATCAGGTTGGTTTAAATCACGGATATAGCGCAATTAATTATAAGTTATATGATTGATTCCCGTTGCATTAAGACCTTTTGCATAAACTGTGGCTATATAACTTTGTCCAGGTATAACATATTTTACAGGTTGTAAATAAAATCCAGGAATTCCACTCCTGCCTGGAACTCTTCTTGATGCGGGAGTTTTTTGTGTGTGGCAACGTGATGGGAAAACTTCTTCAAAATAAAAAAATTATTTCCAATCTCCTCATTACAAATACTGATCAGCTAATTTTTTGCTCTGCTTTTTCGGCTTGGTGGCATAATATCAGTAAAATTGGCCATTGAATTTTCAAAATCTATCTGATATAAATAGTGTATGACAAAGATGAATCCAGTTGTGCATTTTGAAATGCCTGCTAAAGATAAAAAAAGAGTCGCTGATTTTTATTCTAAAGTTTTTGGTTGGCAAATGAACCAACTCGGTTCAGAGATGGGAAACTACCTTTTAGCCCAAACTACGGAAACTGAAAATATGATGCCTAAAACACCAGGAGCAATCAATGGTGGTTTTTTTGATTATCAAGAAAAAGAAGGCTTTAATATTCCACATTTAGTAATTTCTGTTGACAACTTAGAGGAAGCAATGAAAAAAGTAGAAGAATCCGAGGGTAAAATACTTGGTGGAGCCTCTGGTCCTGGAAAAATTGATGATATTCCAGGCGTCGGCCGTTACATTTCTTTTGAAGACTCAGAAGGCAATCACGTAGGCATGCTTCAACCCACTCCAAAAGGGTAATCATTTTTAAGATGCCTTCTTATACTAAAATTCATGGATAACGAAACTCTCTTCGGAACAGTAAAGACTCGCAACAGCACCCTCATCATGCAACCCTTACTCTAATATTAAAGCTAGCATTTCCACTGTTGCCACTAAATACGGACTCGAACGGCATCAAAAGAATTACCTCCTAAAGTGATATAATGAAAAAATAATCAAGTAACATGTCGACAATCCGTTTTGAAACCAAACTATATAAAATCGGCTCATGGACTATTCTCAGATTACCTGAAAATGCCTCAGCAAAGCTTCCTTCAAGAGGTATGACAATGGTTTCAGGGACTATCAATGACACTCCTTTTAAAACATTGCTCGAACCGGATGGGAGATATGCACCAGGACAAAAACCGAGCCACTGGTTTAGACCTGACAAAAAATTGCTTCATGACGCTTCCGCAAAAGAAGGCAGTACCGTACAAGTTTCGATTGAGCCGACCAAAGAATGGATAGAACCGGAAGTTCCTGAAGATCTAAAGAAGGCTTTGATAACTTCCCCCAAAGCAGAGGCGTTATGGAAGGATATTACCCCAGGTGCACGTTGGGATTGGATTCGCTGGATACGTGCTGTCAAAACTCCAGAAACGCGCCAAAAACATATTGAAGTTGCCTTGTCAAAACTTAATAAAGGCATGAGAAGACCGTGTTGTTTTAACCGTAATCTATGTAGCGAACCCTCCGTATCTCATAATTGGGTACTCATAAACGACAATGAATAAAACCAAAAGAGCGAAGCATTTATGAAAAAACAAGCAACATTTTTAGGAATACCATATAACTGGAGTAAACCGACTTGGAAGAAAATCAAAGAGAAAACATGGAACAAGAACGATCATAGGTTATTTACTCCAAGAATTTTTGGCTGGGGATATACTATTAACTTCTACGAATTAGTACATCACAGGAAAAATGTACTTATTGGTTTAGCAATACTTATTATTTTATTTAGTATCTTTGTAGTTAAACAAATACAAGAGGTAGATACTGCGCATAGTACCTTTAAAAACTATTATGCTTTTAGAGGTTGCGTACAATTATTGAAAAAAACCGATGCATACGGTCTCTGCAAAGTAGCTAATGGGCAAATTATAAAAATCGTTAAATTTAATGGCAAATGGTACTTAGACGGAGATTTACCTATGTGCTTTTCAAATATTTGCTTATAAGCCTGCCTTCATTCCATCAGAAAATTTTACCTATTCCTAATTTTCCATATAACTTCTGAGTGAACAATGCTATAAGGATAATTTTGTTCAAATCCACATCGGGATGAACTAAAGCGCATCAAATTTATGACCTCACTATTTTGTGATTGAACTGATCTGCATACTATTATAATATAATAACATGCAAAAAATGCCAGATACTGATTTTTCTTTTAAAAATTTCTTTACTCCTTTAACTACGGCAAAAGCAATAACCATTATTATTGGTGTTGGATTGATTGTTTACTTCAACATGCTTTTTAACGGTTTTGTCTGGGATGATTATCCACAACTAGTAAATAATCCATTATTGCAGTCTTGGACGAATTTAGTACCTATATTTCTTAATCATTCTTATACCTATTATCGGCCATTTTCTGATTTTGTATTTGCAATTTTATATTCAGTATTTAATACAACAGCTTTTTGGTATCACTTGTTTCAACTAATACTACAGATAACCAATACCATTCTAGTCTTCTTGCTTTTCAAAAAATTTTTTAGACCAACGATAAGTTTTATTCTATCAATTATTTTTCTTGTTCACCCATTGCAAGTGGAAACGGTTTCTTATATATCCTCATTACAAAATGTTCTATCGCTATTTTTGAGTCTATTAGCGTTATTTATCATAATGGTAAAAGGGATACAACCAAAATATAAATATGGGACACTTTTTATAATATTGTTATTTGCTTCATTAACTAAAGAGATTGCTTTAGTCTTTATTGTAGTCATATTTGCTTTTATGAAATTAAATCCACAATATGTATTTTCAAAAAAGGAATATATATATACTGGAATTACATTAGCGCTTGTTATTTTTTGTTATCTCATTTTTCGTTTCCTTATCGGTGGTATGACTCCTATTGTCACCAATAATACTTTTGTCCTAATAATGACCGCATCTTTCTGGATGAAAATTTTAACATTACCCAAA
>DATMOG010000001.1:0-7204 GCA_035568375.1 Candidatus Sulfotelmatobacter sp. | reverse complement strand
TGTTGCATTAGAGAGAAACAGACTGCGGAAAAACCTTAGTTGGTATCAGGCAAAACAGCAAATTATCCAACATGCTATGAGACAGTATATCCTCAAACCATCAATCAGCCTTGAGTTTACCTAGTTTTGCGTAAGTCGTATTCAGTGCGCATGAATTAATACAGTATCGTTTTCCTGTCGTTTTTTTCGGCCCATCATCAAAAACATGGCCTAGATGCGAGCCACAATTCTTGCAGATTACCTCGGTTCTTTGCATAAATGAACTAGTATCCTCATGAAGCTCAACATTTTCTCTATTGGCAGGTTGATCAAAACTTGGCCATCCCGAACCACTTTCAAATTTCGCCTCAGAAGAAAATAGAGAGTGCCCACAGGCAGCGCACTCATACATACCTGTTTCATGATTATTGTAATATTTACCGGTAAACGCTTGTTCTGTCCCTTTTTCTCGCAAAACATGATATTGTTCAGGAGTCAATTTTTGTTTCCAGTATTCTTCTGTGCTATCTCGCATATCACTTGCTATATTCTCATTATAGCAAAAATAATTTAAAATCGTAAAATCTTAAGTTATGTTAAGATATAAGATATGCATCCACGCTCTCGCTTAAAGAAGCGTTCTATTACTGACTTTAAATATAAACACCAAGATACTAAACGCCTCAAAAAAATAAATTGGAAAACTGCATTGCATAATCTGTTCAAAAAACGTAAAAAGTTTATGCTCTACGTTCTCCTCCTTTTTCTCGTCTTCATGATCCTTATCCCCCCGGCGACCTATTTATATTTTGCTCAAGATCTCAAAAGCAAAGATAGCGTAATAAACCGACAGGAAACGGGATTAACACTAATGGATCGTAATGGACAAACATTCTATACTTTTGATTTAGCAAAATCCTTCTCGTATATTTCAATTTCGGATATCCCTGTAACGGCTCAACATGCAGTTGTCGCCACTGAGGATAAAAATTTCTATACTAACCCAGGCTTCTCTATCACAGGTATCCTACGCGCCTTTCTTACTGATATTCTTGCTGGACACATTGTGGAAGGTGGCTCAACGATTACTCAAGAGCTGGCAAAAAATGCTTTTCTGAATCAATCCCGCAATATCTTACGAAAATACCAAGAGCTTGTGCTTGCTGCTGAACTAAATAGAAGATTTAACAAACAGGATATTCTGGAAATGTATCTTAATTCTGTCTATTTCGGTGAAGGAGCTTTTGGTATTCAAAATGCAGCTGAGGCATATTTCGGCATCCCCGCAAAAAATCTTGATCTCGCGCAATCAGCACTTCTCATTGGAGTTCTTCCCGCTCCATCTGCCTATTCTCCACTCTCGAATCCTTCAGATAAAGCAATACAACGACAACACATTGTACTTAGTGCAATGATACAAGATGGTTATATTACCCAAGATCAGGCGAATCAGGCAGAGAGTGAATCGCTTCACTACAATCCGAATAAAACAACCTCTAACAATATCCTTGCACCACATTTTGCTAACTACGTAAGAGATCAATTGATCAAACAATATAGCGAGGAACGCATCATCCGCGATGGCTTTCGCGTAACAACAACACTTGACAAAAGTTTACAAACATACGCTGAAGGATCAGTCAAAACTCAGGTCACCAGGCTTAAATATAACAATGCAAGTAATGGTGCCGCCATAGCTTTGGATCCCAAAAATGGGCAAATTCTCGCGATGGTTGGTAGTTATGATTGGAATGATCCAAATTATGGCCAAACTAATATGACAATTACGCCACGCCAACCGGGATCAGCCTTCAAACCAATTATTTATATCCGCGGACTTGAAGACAAGATTATCACCCCAGCAACAATACTACAAGATGTTCAAACTACTTTTGATGGCGGCTATAAACCACACGATTATGATTACCGCTACAGAGGTGATGTAACTGTCCGTCGCGCGCTTGCAAATTCTCTCAATATTCCAGCTGTAGAGGTGATGCAAAAAGTTGGTATGTCAAATGGTATTGATGAAGCACAAAAATTGGGCATAGATACCCTCGACACCAATCATAACTATGGACTCTCACTTGTATTAGGTTCAGGTGAAGTACCACTGATTGAAATGACGAATGCCTATGCGACATTTGCAGACCAGGGTGTGTATCACAAACCAATCGGAATCATTGTAATCAAAGATAAATATGGCAACATAGTTCAAACACCGACAAATTTCTTTTCCATTTTTCAATACTTAAATCCAATGACTTGGTTTGTTACTGTAGCACAGAACGGCAACCAAGTTCTTAGTAAAGAAGCAGCATATCTTATCACTTCAATTCTTTCAGATAACACTACCCGGGCTGAGGAATTTGATGGAGCGTTAACTATCAACCGTCCGGCCGCTGTAAAGACAGGAACAACTGAAAATTTCCGTGATGCATTAACGATTGGGTATACACCAAGTCTTGTCGTGGGTGTATGGGTTGGCAATAATGACAACAAGCCGATGGATGATATCGCGGGATCTCTGGGAGCTGCACCAATCTGGCGAAATATGATGGAGTACTATCTCATGGGAAATCCAGTTGAACAGTTTCAGAGACCAACATTTATCTTAAGTGAAACGATTTGTCCTGGTGCTGCAGGAGGCTATCTTCATACCTATAATGAATACTTCATCGCTGGAACACAAATTGACTCATGTGGACAGCCAACCACTTTCCCAACTTTCACCCCAGCACCAACTGGCCCAACGCCAACCACCAGTCCTACCAGCACTCAAAACCAACCAACTAGTATCCCCGCTCCCCAAATAACTAGTACTCCAGTTCCAACTCCAACATCAGGCATTGGAGTAACACCCATCTCTCTCCTAACCCCAACGCAGTAAATGATTTTACTTTTTATATACGAATCTTATTGACCTCAAAGTAGCCGCTTAAAGGAATATCAGATTTACAGATTCTTGACTTCTTATCCCTCTTTCACCATAGTTAAACTATGGCACAAAAAAAACTTTCTACATGGGCTACGACAGTAACACCGTTATCAAAAATGACCGCTTTACTAATGCTAATAATCTTCCCTATTCTGGGATTTTATTATGGTATGTATTATCAGCAGCAAATTGATATACAAAAAGGACAAGAAAAGAGAGTACCCACTACGCAATCTTCTCAACTTCCTGCTCAACCCCCAAACGGCACAATTTCCTGTACTACCAACATGGATTGTCCGACGGATGATATCTGCGTTCAAGCGGGACCAATCATGAATGACCAGAAGCAACATCGAACATGCTGGAAGAAAGGCAGTCCCATGCCACTTTAGTCTCTGCCTTGCCAACAAATTTCATAGTAAAAAAGTATTCTTATATTTTTCATAAACTTTTGTGCCTGTTGAGCTTGACTTCCCATTTCAAAATGTATACAGTGAAATATATCCGTAAGAATTCTGTAAGAAGAGCTTATCTCAAATTATGAATCAGTCTTTATCGCCTGTCTCAAATTTATTCACTCCAGATTGGGAACTATCCAAATCAATAAAACAGACATATTTTGTCGAAAACTTATTCACACTTGCGATAATCCAAAAACATACAAAAACACAAATTACTATGGATTTACTATATAACCAAATTAATACAAAAGAAATTCCAGCTATTATTGAACTGCTTGAAGAAAATCTGCCATCAGTTCTCTACACCACTTGCTATAACGATCTAGACTTGCCATTTAACGAAGAAGTCAGACATACTGAAATTGGACATTTGTTTGAACATATTCTGCTTGAATATCTCTGCCAACACAAAATCAAAAAAGGTGCCCGCCGCGCAACATATGCAGGAAGGACTAGCTGGAATTGGAAACACGATCCTTTAGGAAGATTCCACATCCATATCAATTGTGGAAAGAAAGATGCCGATATCCTAACACTTGCTCTTGAACAGACAGTCAATCTAATGAAAATCATTTTAGGATATAAACAACCGCTTTTTATAATCGATGCAAACTCAACTACTAAAAATGGATTAAAGAACGGAGAGAGGAGGTGTTAATATGTTATTGGAATTTCCTAAAGAGGTTTTGCACACGATTTTTATTTTGCTCAGACACTTTTACAACAACAATGCCTACGCCAAATTGCCCATACAAAACGACAGTTTGCAAAGGCGCTAGCAATATCGCGGGTATCGCCAATAAGTCTTCTTCACCGGAGACCTCTATCAATTGCTTCTCATGCGTTGTTTCGTAATCGGTAATCGCTGCTAATATCGAATTTGCTGCTTCTCGAGTAATTACTCCGGCAGGATTATTTGTTGTTCTCTGTTTCATTTCAAAAAATGAAACTGCCTGATCTGAAATAAAAATATTCCTTCGGGTTTTGCCATCAATAACATTAATATCTGCCTGCCTGCCATATTGAGCTACTGTTGTTGCGACAATGTCGCCGACAGCAAGCAACATGGTTTTGTCATTAAGGGATGCAAGGACATCTTTCATGTCTGTTGAGATTGTCCCTATCGGCTGACGAAACGTATCTCGCTCTTTTTCGGGTAAAACAAATTTGCTTCGCATCGCAAATAATTTCGCATATGAATTTCCTTCCCTATCAATTAAGCCTCTCCTTATCCGCTCAGATGAAATAATTTCGCCATCATTACCGAGGATATAGGGAACAGTAATAACTTCCAAAGGATGAAATCCTTTTTGCTGCCGCTTCTCGTTTATTTTATCGACATTATCTCTATTGCTCTCTGTGATAAAAATTGCTTCAAGATCTTCATCAATCACTGTACTGCCATAAAAATCATGAATCGAAATAAGTTTAGCACGATCAGAAAGTCCATTCTTGAAAAGAAAATGAGCAATATGCTGTTTACGATTATTGTAATCCTCAATTATATGCACAAGATTTTTATCTTTAAACAAATCATCAGTTGCGATACCGATATCTACTTTTTCAGATTGCTCAAAAGCTGTCTCTAACAACTTCTGATGACCAAAATGAAACCTGTCAAATGTACCTCCGACAACTGTGTGATGAAATTCATACTGCATATCGAAGAGTATACTGCGCAATTTCCAAAGACGCAACGGGAAGGTGGAAAATTTCATGCAAAATAGTGAAAGAAATATTCATAATCTTTTCGTTGTTCGTCAAAGCTTTTTCTGCTAGACTAAGGCCTATGGAAGAGAAAATCATTCAATTTCTTAGAGAGGCAGAAAAACTTAAATCAACTCTCCGACATAACTGGACGACAACAGGTAGACAGGAAGATTCTTCACAGCATTCGTGGAGGGCAGCTCTCTTTTTTATCATCGCTCAGAGGATATTTCATTTTGATGTAGATCCATATAAAACCGTTACCATGCTTATCATCCATGATATGCCAGAATTAAAATATGGCGACATCGCAGGTTTTGTCAAAGATCTTGATCCCAAAGCGCATAAGGAACACAAACTCCGTGAAGCACAAGCAGCAAGAGTGCTCTATTCGATGCTTCCCTCGCCTGTCGGTGAAGAATTTATTATCATGCAAGAAGCATTGGAAAAAGGCGAAAGTAAGGAAGCAAAAGTAGCCCAAGCCATTGAAAAAATTGAATCGCAACTCCAGCATCTTGAATCAGGACCTGAATACTGGAGTGATGAAGAACGTGGCTATCACATGCTGCATTATCCGGATAACGTATTAAAGAAACTTAATGATCCACATATAAATAAAATATGGAAATTAATTTATGATGAAATTTATAAATTAACCTATCCTGAAAAATAACTATTTTCCAAAACGTCGTTCTCTTTTTTCAAATTCTTTAATAGCCTTATCGAACGCTTTCCCATCAAAATCTGGCCAGTAAGTGTCAGTAAAATATAACTCACTATAGGTACTCTGCCAGGGCAGATAACCACTCAATCGTTGCGCCCCTCCGGTACGAATAATTAAATCAGGATCCGGCTGGTCTTTAGTATACAAATATTGTGAAATTAGATCATTTGTTATAGCAGCCTGATCAACATTATCTGATATTATTTGTTGAACAGCGTGAACAATCTCTTCTCTCCCTCCATAGTTCAATGCAATATTAATCTGGATTCCCCTATTGTTCTTTGATTCTTCAACCACTTCTGCTACATCACTCTGAATATCTTTAGGAAACGCATTAAGATTCCCCAAAATACAAATTTTACAATTATTTCTCATCAACTTTTTAAATAAGTTACTTTTAAGCGCCTTTCGAAAAAGATTCATCAGATGCGAAACTTCTTCCTCGTTCCTCTTCCAATTTTCTGTTGAAAAAGCCCAAAATGTCACATAATTTATTTCATGCTCTTGTGCACTTTCAACAATTTTTTCAATTTGCTTATACCCTTTTTGATGACCAAACACTGTCGGCAGTTTTTTTTCTTTTGCCCACCGTCGATTACCATCCATAATTAAAGCCACATGTTGTATCATAATTTTTGCGTTAGAAACATTATATCTTTAGTTAATAATGTCGCTTGTTCAATACACCAAGGAGAAAAAATCTTCGTTCTCTTTTGAAGTTCTCTAAGAAATACTTTCCAATCAATCCATTCATAACTCTCAACTTCTAATGGATTGGGTTGCGGATCTTCTAAAACAGTCGCGATATAGACTGGGCAAATTTCATTTTCGACAATGCCATTCATCTCTGCCCGATATCGATAATTAGGTAAAATAAGCCTTAATGTATCTGGGTTTAAACCGAGTTCATACTGCAATCTTCGCTTGATTGCATCTTCTGTTGCTTCACCTGACCCAGGATGTCCACAACAACTATTAGTCCATACTCCCGGAAAAACTTTTTTACTCAGAGACCTTTGCGTTACAAGAAATTTTCCCTCTTTATTAAACACATAACACGAAAACGCCCGATGTAAAGGTGTATCAGCGTTATGAGCTTCTAATTTTTCCATCACCCCAATTTGTTCATTATTATCATTAACTAACACAACCAATTCTTGCATAGCATTTATTTCTAATAAGTTATTTTACATATTCTTACCACTTTTGAAACAATAACATTTCTGTTGCATATACTAAGTCGCATTTTTTTGCGAAATCATTTGTTTTTATCTATAATAGGGGCATGACACATATCGTTCAGCGGATTCTTCACGGTGATGCAGGAGCAGTAGAAACGTTTTATAAACAATATGCGCTGGGAATTTTTAAGTATCTCAAACAAAGATTGCCCAG